>CAWVYD010000097.1:0-6920 GCA_963934185.1 uncultured Legionellaceae bacterium
AGTTCGTTTGAATTTTCTAAATAATCTTCATAAAGCGCATCAACATACGCCATACTACCACCCGATAAATGGGCGTTATCCCACAAGCTTTGCATCGTTTTATTTGTCATTTTATATTTTCTCCACAATTACTTAATAACAACAAATCACAGCATTAAATTTTCATTATAAAATACTATTAAATTATTGCTATAAGTCAGCATAATCCATGCCGTATGCAATCACCCTCCTTGAACATCAAGGATTGAACCCCATTCGAGACCCATTCCTAAGTACACCAACAAACACTTAGGGTTTGCTAATCCAATCAAATACGCTTAAGTCTACGTTTGCTGATCTAGCATTTGGCCACGTATTTCTGCGATGGCTTTCGTAGGGTTTAGCCCTTTAGGACAAACCACAGCGCAATTCATAATGGTTCGACAGCGAAATACGCTAAAGGGATCCACTAACTTAGCCAAACGTTCTACCGAACCCGTATCTCTACTGTCCGCTAAAAAACGACGTGCCTGTAACAGACCAGCGGGTCCAATAAACTTTTCAGGATTCCACCAGTAAGAAGGACAAGCGCTTGTGCAACAGGCACATAATATACATTCATACAAACCATCAAGCTGCTCTCGTTCTTTAGGAGATTGCAAGCGTTCTTTGGCTGGTGCAATGGAATCATTTTTTAAGTATGGCTCAATTTTCTCATATTGCTTATAAAACTGAGACATATCAACAACCAAATCCCGAATCACTGGAAAACCAGGTAATGGCCGTACCACAATTTTACTGCCTAATTTTGATAATGGCATGATACACGCTAAGGCATTTAAGCCATTAACATTCATACCATCAGAGCCACACACACCTTCGCGGCAAGAGCGGCGAAAACTAAGTGAGTTATCTTGTTCACATTTCAAACGTTCAAGTAACGTTAAAAGCATGGGGTCAGACACACCGACATGCTCAAGCTTATAAGAGGCCATGTAAGGCTTTTCATCTACTTCTGGATTATATCGATAAATTGAAAATTCGATGGTCTTTGTCTCAGACATTAATCATACCCTCATCGTTAGATTATTAATAAACACGTTCTTTAGGCTCAAACGCCTCTACGTATTTAGGATTGATGTTCACTGGTCTAAACTGCATTTTTCTGCTGTCTTCGAAGTAGATTGAGTGTTTAATCCAATTGGCATCATCTCGGTCTTTGAAATCTTCCCGACTATGAGCGCCACGACTTTCAGTACGAGTTAAAGCAGACAACGCCGTAGCACGAGCGGTGCCCATTAAGTTATCAAGCTCTAATGCTTCTATTCGCGCCGTATTAAAGATTTTGCTTTTATCAGTTAAAGACGCATTGTCTAATCGAGCCTGTAAATCATCTAATTTATTTAAGCCTTCCGTCATGTATTCACCGGTACGGAACACGCCAAAATCATTTTGCATAACTTGCTGCATCTCAGCTTTAATGTCGTAAAAACTCTCACCATCGGTAGGGGATTCATCCCAACGACGATAACGAGATAAACTGATTTCAATGTCATCTTCGGTTATGTTACTTTCTTCTGGTGCGTCATTATTACGCCATAATGATTCCACATGTTGACCAGCAGCACGTCCAAACACCACTAAATCAAGTAAGGAATTACCGCCCAAACGATTCGCGCCGTGAACAGAAACACTGGCACATTCACCTACCGCATACAATCCTTCAACAATTTTATCACGACCTCGTTTATCAAGCGTTATCACTTGCCCATGAATGTTGGTTGGAATGCCACCCATAGCATAATGGCAGGTTGGTACAACGGGGATGGGCTCTACAATAGGATCAACGCCGGCAAAATTCATCGATAATTCACGAATACCCGGTAAACGAGATTTAATTAAATCCGCACCTAAATGATCAAGTTTTAACTTAACGTGATCAACGCCTTGGGTCGTAAAACACCGCCCTTCTCTAATTTCTAATGCCATTGCACGTGCAACGACGTCTCTTGATGCTAAATCTTTCACATTAGGTGCATAACGTTCCATAAAACGTTCGCCGTCTTTATTAATTAGATAACCGCCTTCACCACGACACCCTTCCGTAACCAAAGTACCTGCGCCAGCAATGCCTGTTGGGTGAAATTGCCACATTTCCATGTCTTGTAAAGGCAAGCCAGCACGCAACGCCATACCAAAGCCATCACCGGTATTAATGTGGGCATTCGTGGTTGACTGATAAATACGTCCTGCTCCACCCGTTGCCATAATGCAAATACGAGATTCAAAAAAGTTCACTTCACCCGTTTCAATGTCTATTGCCGTCACACCTGATATTTTACCATTGGAATCTTTAACAAAATCTAAGGCATACCATTCACTGAAAATATTGGTTTTTTCTAAAATATTTTGTTGATACAACGTATGCAATAAAGCATGACCGGTTCTATCTGCTGCCGCGCATGTTCTTGTTGCTTGACCTTCTCCATAATTAACGGATTGTCCGCCAAACGGCCGCTGGTATATTTTCCCATCATCGGTGCGAGAAAAAGGTAAGCCCATGTGTTCTAATTCATATACGACTTCTGGTCCATTTTTGCAAAGATATTCAATGCAATCTTGGTCGCCAATGTAATCTGCACCTTTAACCGTGTCATACATGTGCCAACGCCAGTCATCATTATCAACATTGCCTAACGCCGCGGTGATCCCGCCTTGAGCCGAAACAGTATGAGAACGTGTTGGAAACACTTTTGATAATAAGGCAACTTTTGAACCTGATTTTGCTAATTGTAATGCTGCTCGCATACCAGCGCCACCCGCGCCAACGATAATTGCATCAAATTTATTACGTGCAATAGCCATAAACTAAATTCCCCAAAAGATAAAAACGGCCCAAACAAACGAGGCAATCAATGTGCACGCGAAGATCAACTGAACAAACAATCGTAGATAAACGAAATTCAAATAATCCGTCGTAACCGTCCATACACCTATCCAGGCATGAAGGCTTAACGCTAACAAAAAGAGTACGCTGGATACCCGCACCAAGGCGCACTCAAATAAGTGAGACCAAATTTGAAAGGTCATTGGTGTGTGACAAATAAAAAAGGCAAGCATCCCAATAATGTAAGCAATCATAGCCCATGCACTGACACGTTGTACTAACCAATCACGTAGCCCGTTACCGGTTAAACTCGTTACATTATCTACCATAACCAAACTCCCAACGCGATGTTAACAACAGCAACCAACGCAAATAAAAACCATGAACTTTTTCGTGCTGTAGACACGGATTCACCAAAGCCAAAATCCATAATCATATGACGAATGCCTGCCAATAGATGATACATTAGAGACGCCCAAAAAAACCAAATTAAAAATTTGGACCAAGGCGCTGACAAACACTGTTGAAGGTGCTCAAACGAAGCACTGGAACGAAGAGAAACTGACAATCCAAGTAATATTACAGGGATTAAACAGGCCAATAATAAACCTGATAATCGATGTAAAATGGACACAATAGCCATCGGCGGAAACGTGAGCGTGTTGAACGCAAGATTTACGGGTCTCGTCTTTCTAATCAAGATAAACCTCTTATTAAATAGTTAGCTCATAAAAAAAACAGTGGCAGTCGACTTTTTAAATAAAAGACAACATAATGTATTTATGAGAGAATTCCAAAAATAGACACAGGCTATTATAGCCTAAAGAAAGTTGATTATCCAGAAAGGATTCGATAACCTAGTACTATTAGAAATTGACAGAAAAGGATCTTCTCCCATCATGCTAACCCTTTATCCTTCCATTAATTCATACGCCACGCATAAATTAGCTGTCGATAAAATCCATACGTTACACTTTGAAGAATGCGGCAACCCTAACGGTGTCCCCATTATTGTACTTCATAGTGGTCCTGGTGCTGGCTGCGAAAAAGTACACAAACGTTTTTTTGACCCCGAAAAATACAGGATTGTATTATTTGACCAACGAGGCTCTGGAAAATCAACACCCCATGCATGCATTGAAAATAATACCACTCAACACCTTATTAATGACATTGAACACATACGTGATCACTTAAGTATCCCTAAATGGCACGTATTTGGTAGCGCTTGGGGAAGTGCGCTTGCCTTACTTTACGCCCAAGAATACCCACTACATATCTCTGGATTATTACTTAATAGCGTATTTCTTGCTCGCGAAAAAGACATTAATTGGTTTTATCAAAGTGGGGCCAGTGCTGTTTTCCCTGATCACTGGCAAAATTTTATTAACCATATACCAATCAATGAACGTACAAACCTACTCAAAGCTTACTCTATGCGCTTAAATGGTAATAATGAGCTTGCTCGTATGAGCGCTGCAAAGCACTGGTCACTATGGCAAGCTAACTGTGCGTCACTGCAACCTCATGCGAATACGTTAGAACACTTTAGCGATCCACATTTCGCCCTAGGTCTGGCCAGCATTGAAAGCCATTACTTTGAAAATAAATGTTTTATAGAAGACAACGCTATTTTAGACAATATTAAAAAAATCAGGCATTTGCCACTTTTTATTATCCATGGCCGTTACGACATGGTATGCCCACTCGTCAATGCGTGGAAACTGCACCAAGCATGCCCAGCCTCAGAATTATTTGTTGTGCGTGATGCGGGTCACTCCATTTGCGAACCAGGGGTTATTGATGCGTTAATACTTGCCAGCAAAAACATTCTTCATGCTGAACCAATCGTGTGTTAGCTTTGCTCCAGCGTGTAGCCAATGCAAGTGTATCCATTGACGGTAGAAATCACGCCAGCATCAACAAAGGTCTTTAGGTTTTATGTCGTTTTGAAGCAAACGACACGCTGATAACCGATCAAAAATTAATCAATAAATGTTTTGACCATCGTGTTTTTGCTGATGAGCAAGATAAAATGAATTTAAGCCTACGCAACATTAAAGGTGCTACGCTCATCGTAGCTCAATTTACCCTCGTGGCTGAGACCAAGCGTGGACTTCGCCCTAGTTTTTCAAAAGGCATGTCTGCCTCTAAAGGAAGAGCGTTATTTACTGCCTTAGCAAAAAAACATAAGCACGCGATGATAACGTCTGTTTTGGGGCTGATATGCAGGTTAATTTATGTAATGATGGCCCAATAACTTTTTTACTTTCAAGCACAATGTAACGGTAAGTAATGATTACCCCGTTGCTTTACACTAACTATTTAATAGCGAGTCATAGCCTCATGAGAAAACCCTTATTCGTTTGTTTTTTAATATTTTCAGTGTTACTGATCAATGGCTGTAGCGCCAAACAACCAACAACGCCCTCGGATCCCTACGAAAAAATCAACCGAAAAACTTACGCGTTTAATCAAGCCCTGGATGCCACTTTATTCCGCCCTGTCGCAAAAATATACCAAGCCATTTTACCACCTCAAGTACATGATGGCATTCGTAATGCCTTTAATAACCTGCAAATGCTGCCAACCGTCGCAAATGACTTATTACAATTACAGTTTTTAAGAGCTTATAAAGACAGCTGGCGTTTTTTGATTAACTCTACGATAGGCATTGGCGGAATCTTTGATGTTGCGAACAAATGGGATTTACCCTATTCAGCAAATGATTTTGGCATTACCCTTGCCAAATGGGGTGATAAAAACTCCCCTTATTTTGTTATGCCATTTTTTGGCCCCTCAACCTTCAGAGACAGCGTAGGTATAACTTATGACTATAACGTAATGTCTGCTTACGCTTATCTAAGAAGCAGGAAAGATGCTTATGAGCTTATAGCAATAAATACCGTACAAATTAGGGCAGATTTAATTGGCACTGATACATTAGTCGATGATGCACTTGATGAATACACCTTGGTACGCGATGCATACTTACAAAATCGACTTTATAATATTAATGGTGAAAAAGACACTTCTCAAGCAACGGCAGGTTCACTTTACATTGAAGGTGAAGAAGATTTAAAATCACAATCGCTTTACGTAGATGATGACGAAGAGTACGATGCGCCTATCACTCAAAAAGGCAAAGAAAACGTAAAAAAATAATATGATTCACGTTGCACTCTATCAACCAGAAATACCACCTAACACGGGTAATATCATTCGATTGTGCGCCAACAGCGGCGCACAACTGCATTTAATTCATCCGCTTGGATTTTCGTTGGACGATAAAAAATGTCGTCGCGCCGGACTTGATTACCATGAATTTGCCCACATCAAACACTATGATAATGAAGCAGACTTTCTTGAAAAAAATAATCAACGTAGAATCTTCGCTTGTACCACAAAAACCGATATAGCCTATACAAGCGTTACGTTTAAAGATGACGATATATTATTATTTGGTCCTGAAACACGAGGTTTACCCGATAATTTGCGCAGCAATCCAATTCGAATCCCCATGAAAGCAGAGTCAAGAAGTCTAAATTTATCAAATTCTGTTGCCATCATTCTGTTTGAAGCCTGCCGTCAATTAAATTTTTTTGGTAATCTTTAAGTTTTTTTAAGGCCTGTTGACAATTCGTCACGTAATGAAGCAAAGTGTATTTTTTAGACTTTCTTACTTTAAATGTGTAAAAAAAATGAAGAGCTAATCGGCTTCCCTTAACTATTTTCATAACGTTAAAGCAAGTAAGGCAAATGATTCGCTTTCAGGCATTAGGAGATGAATGGTCAACACGCCCTAATCGCTTTTTTTCTTCTTTTAAAAGTTGTTACTAATATTTTGTCTTTTCCAATTTTGTTTTCAATGCTTCAGATACATCATAAATTTTTTTCGTTGTTCTGTTCCTTTGGCTTTTTTACTGGTTATTTGCAAGTAAGCAATCAGAAGAAAATACGTTTACATGAGCGCTTCAATCGCTGGTTCTAATTTTAATGAATCGCCTTTTCACAAGTGAAGTGCAACACCTAGCTATATAATTGTTTTAATGTA
>CAWVYD010000098.1:0-6918 GCA_963934185.1 uncultured Legionellaceae bacterium
TTTATTCCTAACCTAAATAAAGGTACCCTAAACATGTCATTAATAAATCACATCAAACGCATTCACTTTGTTGGCATTGGCGGTGTAGGTATGTGTGGCATTGCCGAAGTGCTGCACAGCAGTGGCTTTAGCATCAGTGGCTCCGATTGTAACTCGTCCACAATCACTGACCGATTAACATCACTTGGTATTCACGTATCGATGGGGCATGATTCTATGCACCTAGATGGCGTAGAAGCATTAGTTCGATCAACCGCCATTGCCAACAGCAACCCAGAAATTATGGCTGCAAAAAGCGCCGGTATCCCTATTGTTGCACGCGCAGAAATGTTGGCTGAATTAATGCGAGGCAAGCACGGCATTGCCATTTCAGGTACTCATGGAAAAACCACTACCACCAGTATTCTCAGCTGTTTATTAAACGATGCCAAACTTGACCCAAGCTTCATAATTGGCGGAAAATTAAAAAACGCCGGCACGCACGCTCAACTAGGACAATCCGATTACGTCGTTGTTGAAGCCGATGAAAGTGATGCATCGTTTTTATTTTTAAAACCCATCATGGCGGTTATTACCAACCTTGATGAAGATCACATGACAACCTATAACAATGACTTTAATCGCTTGCGCCAAGCCTTTATTAACTTTCTGCAAAGCTTACCTTTTTACGGCACCATTGCTGCTTGCATCGATGATGATAACGTTAACAACTTACTGCCTGACGTGAATAAACCCATCACAACCTACGGCTTTCATCCACATGCCGATGTTCGCGCTGTTAACTGGCAACAACTTAGCCTTATCAGCACCTTTACAGTGCAAAGAAAAAATCAAACTGATTTAACGATTCGCTTTAATTTGCCAGGCCAACATAATGTACAAAATGCGTTAGCTGCAATTGCCATTGCCAGCAAGCTAGGCGTTAGCGACGAGACGATTGAGCAGTCCTTGGCAAACTTTCAAGGGGTCGCAAGGCGATTTCACATACTTGGTAGCGTTCTGTTTGAACAGGGCCAAGCCACCCTTATTGATGACTACGGTCACCACCCTCGCGAAGTTGACTCCACCATTAGTGCCATACGTAACGTTTGGCCCAATAAACGCTTAGTACATGTGTTTCAACCCCACCGATACAGCCGCACCCAAGATTTATTTGATGACTTTAGCCAAACCTTAGCAAAGTCTGACTGCATTCTTTTACTTGATATCTACAGTGCTGGCGAAGCCCCTATTGAAGGCATTAGCAGCGATAGCTTAGCGCAAAGCATTCGAGAAAAAACGCCTGATAAACACATACAAGTCATCACGCTTGACGCATTACCTAAAGCGCTATCAACGCTCATAGAAAATGACGACATTTTACTGATGCAAGGCGCTGGTTCCATTGGCAATGCCGCTCAATCGCTTGCCAAAGACAGGGTAGGAACATGCCGCTAACCATCGATTGCCAAGGTGCCTGGCAACCTAATTCAACCTTAAAAAATCACACCAGTTTAAGAGTTGGCGGCTTAGGGGCTTATCTATTCAAACCAAAGAACAGACAAGATTTAACGTCGGCATTAGCTCAAATACCAACAGACATGCCAATTACTTGGATTGGATTAGGCAGTAATACATTAATTCGCGATGGCGGTAATCCGGGCGTTACCATACTGACGCAAAGTGGTTTAAATCAACTAAATATTGAACCAGAAAATTCAATCATTGCAGAGGCCGGCGTTTCATGTGCAACCATGGCGCGTTTTTGCGCGCGTAATCATTTAGCAAATGCCGAATTTTGGGCAGGGATCCCAGGCACCATTGGCGGCGCTCTGCGAATGAATGCTGGCTGTTTTAATGGTGAAACATGGGACAATTTAATCTCGGTAACCGTCATTGACCGCACCGGGAAAATCAGCCAAAGGTCGCCAGAAGCATTCGATGTTAGTTATCGAAGTATTAATGGTTTACAAAAAGATGAGTGGTTTTTAAGTGCCACGTTTCGTTTACCAAGAGGCGACAAAATAACGTCCCTTGCTACTATTAAACAATTACTTGCGCGGCGCGCAGCGACTCAGCCCACCGGCGAATACAATTGCGGTTCCGTATTTCGTAACCCGCCAGAAAACTTTGCTGCACAATTGATTGAATCGTGCGGGCTGAAAGGTATGCTAATGGGCGGCGCCATGGTATCCACGAAACATGCCAATTTTATTAGCAATGCCAACAACGCCTCTGCGTTTGACATTGAATCCCTCATTGAACATGTAACCAATATCGTTTTAGGAAAAACAGGCATTTCATTACACAGAGAAGTGCATATTATAGGAAGTCACGCATGAGCCAAAAACACATCCTTATTTTAATGTACGGTGGCCGTTCCGGTGAGCATGAAATATCATTGCTTTCTGCCGCCTCCGTGCTCGCTGCCCTTGATAAAACCCTCTATGAAATCACCTGCATCAGCGGTGATAAACAAGGAAAATGGTATCAACATAACGCAAAGGAATTAAAGGGCCATGACGCCTCAACGCCGTTACCCGTTGCACCGCCAAATGCGAAAGAAATTTACTTATCTCCTGAATATTTTAAACACGCCTACGCTGTTTTACCCATCATGCATGGCCCATTATTTGAAGATGGATCGTTACAAGGCTTTTTGAATCTTTGCAACGTGGCGTATTTGGGCTCAGGGCATTTAAGCTCCGCCATGGCCATGGATAAAGAGATAACAAAAGTCATCGCATCGAGTCATGGCATCTTGGTTGCGCCTTATGCTATTTTGCGCAAAGGCATGTCCAAGACCAAACAGCTGGCCATACAAAACGACGCCGTTAGCACGTTTAACTTTCCTCTTTTTATTAAACCTGCTTGTATGGGATCAAGCGTTGGCATTCATCGTGTCACTACGCATGAAGCCTTGAAGATGGCCGTTGAAGATGCGTTTCATTACGATGACAAAATATTAATTGAAAAGGCCATTCATGGACGTGAAATTGAAGTGGCTATTTTAAAACAACAGCATGAGATCTCTGTCAGTTGCGCTGGTGAGATCCTTATGACAACTAAAGATGATTTTTATTCCTATCAAGCAAAATATCAAGACGACCACCTAGCCAAGCTTATTGCGCCAGCAACATTAACCCCAAACCAATTAAGTGCCATTCAATCCGCAGCAAAAATCGTGTTTGAAACACTTGAATGCGATGGCTTAGCCCGCATTGATTTTTTCTTAGATGATGACACCAACGACATCATTTTAAATGAAGTAAATACCTTGCCCGGCTTTACTCGCATTAGTATGTACCCAAAACTTTGGCAGATTTCTGGCATTGAGTACACCACCCTACTCGATAAACTCATTAGCCAAGCACACTGGCAACATCAGCAATCACAACAACTATTACGTAATTATTTATGATGGATATTAAGAAAACGTGCTTAATAACATCCGTGTCGTTGGTCATCATTAGTTGTTTATTTTGGGACAAATTAATCGCATCTGCCGATTATTTTTTCCCACTGACTAACGTGCAAGTTGAAGCGCCTTTTCTTTATGTCAGTAAACAGGCCATAGAAGAACACTTAACACCGTATATGCACAAAGGCTTATTACATGTTGATAAAAAAGCCATCACCCAAAAACTTACCGCCCTGCCGTGGGTTAAACACGTAAGTGTCAAACGCATTTTCCCCGATACCTTATCCATTAATCTAATTGAACGCCGTCCCATCGCTCGTTTCAATGACGATGCGTTACTTGACGAATTTGGCAAACGCTTTCCCATCGGCCAAGTCGCTCAGCCAATGCTGCCCCAGTTAAAAGGAAATGCAGGAAGTGAAAAAGAACTCTTACAAGACTTTAAAAAAGTGAGTAGACTACTAAGTAACGCATCTTTATCATTGACCGTGCTAGAAAAAAAATCTTCTACACTTTTGTTAACGATGCGAGATGGTTTGAAACTCGTAGTGAGTAACCATGATGCAAACAAGCAACTAACGCGTTTTATTCAGCTCTACCCTGAACTAACGCAAAAAAAATCAACGCCTCTATTGCAAGTCGATTTACGTTATAAACATGGCTTAGCAGTAAAATGGAAACCATTAGGCACTGCTGACAATTAAAACTTGTTACAGCGCCTAATTAACAAAGGTTAAAAAACAATGGCAAAAAAAGATGAACGCAACCTCATTGTTGGTTTGGACATAGGCACCTCAAAAATTGTGGCATTGGTTGGCGAAATTAACCATGACGGTAAACTTGAGGTCATTGGCGTTGGCCGTCACCCTTCCACCGGTTTAAAACGAGGGGTAGTGGTAAACATTGAATCGACGGTACAGTCAATTCAACGCGCTGTTGAAGAAGCTGAGCTCATGGCTGGCTGCAATATACGAAGTGTTTATGCGGGAATTGCTGGCTCGCATGTTCGCAGTTTAAATTCGCATGGCATCGTTGCAATTAAAGACAGTGAAGTAACACAGCAAGACGTTGATCGCGTTATTGACGCCGCTAAAGCTGTCGCCATTCCAGCCGATCAACAAATTCTTCACATACTGCCACAAGAATTTATTATCGATCATCAAGGTGGCATTCATGAACCTATTAGCATGTCTGGCGTACGCCTCGAAGCTAAGGTACATATGGTTACAGGCTCTGTCAGCGCGGCACAAAACATAACAAAAAGTGTGAAGCGATGCGGCTTAGATGTCTCAGACATCATCCTAGAACAATTAGCCTCGTCCCATTCAGTTTTAACTGAGGATGAAAAAGAACTAGGCGTCTGTTTAATCGACATAGGCGCAGGTACCACCGACATTGCCATTTTTTCAAAAGGGGCTATTTGTCATACCGCCGTTATTCCTATTGCAGGCGATCAAGTCACCAATGACATTGCCATGGCGCTACGAACACCGACCAAAGCAGCTGAAGAAATTAAGCGAAAATACGCGGCGGTCTTAACGCATAAAGCCAGTTCAAATCAAATGATTGAAGTGCCGAGCGTTAATGATAGACCGTGCAGAAAAATATCCGCTAAAGCATTAGCTGACGTTGTCTCTGCCCGTTATGAAGAACTTTTTCTCCTTGTAAAACACGAACTAAACCGAAGTGGCTTTAAAGATTTAATTGCTGCCGGCATGGTCGTCACAGGCGGCGCTTCGAATGTTGATGGCATTTTGGAACTTGCCGAAACGTTGTTTGAAATGCCCGTACATTTAGGTCGCCCACAACACGTTGAAAATATGCCCGATCTCATTAACGATCCGAGCTATGCCACTAGTGTTGGTCTCTTGCTTTATGGCTTGCAACAACAGTATGATGGAACAATGTACGCGAACAATGCTCATACAAGTTTTAAAGGCATGCTTGGTAAAATGCGAGATTGGTTTCACGGTAATTTTTAGTTTAAGGAACGTTCTTTATATAAAGAAGAACTTATATAACACACGTTATTAAATCACTCTGCGGGAGAGTATTAAAATGTTTGAGTTAGTTGAAAGTCAGCACGACAGAGCAATAATCAAAGTCATTGGTATTGGTGGTGGTGGTGGTAATGCCGTAGAACATATGGTGACTGAAAACGTTGATGGTGTGCAATTCATTTGCGCAAATACCGACGCTCAAGCACTTAAGAATTCCAAAGCAAAATATCATTTGCAATTGGGTGAAGAACTTACCAAAGGCTTAGGCGCTGGCGCCGATCCTGATATTGGTCGTAAAGCCGCCGAAGAAGACAAAGAAAAAATCAAAGAAATTTTACATGGCGCAGACATGGTCTTTATTACTGCTGGCATGGGTGGCGGCACAGGCACAGGCGCAGCACCAGTGATTGCCGCAGTAGCCAAAGAAATGGGCATTTTAACCGTAGCCATTGTCACTAAACCTTTTTCATTTGAAGGTAAGCAACGGGCGCTTTCTGCAGAGACGGGGATTCAGCAATTATCTGAGCATGTGGATTCTTTGATCACCATTCCAAACAACAAATTATTAAGTGTTTTAGGCAAAAACATCTCACTTGTTAATGCATTTAAAGCCGCAAATGACGTTCTTTTAGGTGCCGTACAAGGCATTGCAGATCTCATTATTCGTCCCGGCCTCATTAACGTTGATTTTGCAGACGTGCGGACTGTTATGTCTGAAATGGGCATGGCAATGATGGGCAGCGGCCATGCAAGTGGCGATGAGCGTGCAAAAAAAGCGGCTGAAGCTGCAATTGCAAGTCCATTACTTGAAGACATTAACTTCTCTGGCGCTAAAGGCATCCTCGTTAATATTACTGCTGGCCTTGATATGACCATTGGTGAGTTTGAAGAAGTGGGCGATGTCATTAAAAGCTTTATTTCAGATGAAGCCACGGTTGTCGTTGGTACCGTAATTGACCCTGAAATGAGTGATGAATTACGGGTTACCGTTATTGTTACTGGCTTAGGTAGCGATAAAGTAGCTAATAGCACGGTACGATTTGTCGAAGCACCAAAAAAAGACGGTTCATTGGATTATCAGCAATTAGATCGCCCAACAGTACTTCGTAAACAGGCCGTAACACCGCGCCCAGCCAGTTCAGAAGTGCCTGATATTGATTACTTAGATATCCCTGCGTTTTTACGTCGACAAGAAGAAGCCTAATCTCTTTATTGTTATTGCCACATGCTGATGATGTGGCAATCACCCTCTTTCTCTCAAAATAAAAGTACTTTCTCTTGCTCTCTTCATAGCCTTTTAAAAATGTCACACACAAAATAACCAAAAAGGCAGCGATACCCAAACCATTAATATGGTGGGTACGTTATTATTGATGGTTATCAGCTTGATAAACTTTATAGTTATGGCATAAGTAATGATATTGGTTTTGAAACTAATTTTCTTACTAAGTGGCCTGTAAACACTTATCTTTACGATCATACCATTGATAAAATTCCACCCCATCAATATCCTCAACT
>CAWVYD010000099.1:0-6836 GCA_963934185.1 uncultured Legionellaceae bacterium
TATCGGTAGTACTTTTGTCGGAGTTATTATCAGTTAATGATAATTCTAACCGATAGAAATTTTCGATTAATTCTATCAGGATAGTTTTTTCTATTTCTTGAGGAATTAACTTATCTTGTTTCTCTGGGGTAGGTTCGATAGGAACTAGAATATTGTGTAGAGGAGGATTAAATTCTGTATGTCCTAGTTCAGTTTGAATTAGGCGCATTTCATTTTCCCAGGATTCAACAATACTAATTGGCGAATGATTTTTGTCTTTTGATGGTAAGGAGTATTTTTTTGCGTTTTCTTTGGCTTCTTTTATATAGGGACCTAATAAAGGGGTCGATTCTAAAGGGGAGATAATTTGTAAAACCTCTTTAATAAGGGTTTGAATTTTGGGTTGTTGCTGATCTTCACTTAAATAGTAGTAAGCACTGTAAATGTTGCCAATCAGATCTTGAATTATCGTTTTTAAAAAAAGAGAACGAGTAAGGCTATTACTTGCCTCACTAAACGCTTGAAGCGTTGTTAAACTAACTAAACTTTCTTCTAAATGATATAAAGAATTTAGTAATCGTTTATAAATGGCTTCGGTTTGTGTATCTGAATAATAGGTTGTAATAGGAAAGTTTATGTTTTTAATATCAAGGGAGTTAAGTAAAGTAGAGCTTAATAAACCTTCAAGAAGGATGGGCATTTTTTGAGTACGGAATTCTCTAATTTTATAATCAAGCTTTAGTTTACTAATTTCTTTAAAAAGAGGCAGTGTGCTTCTGTCTTCTGTCACGACACCAAGGGTTAATGCCTGACTGTCCATGGTTTCTTTATGATTTTTATAACACTCCTCTTCCATGAAGGATTTATAACCAGATAATTGGGCTGTTTGTTTGTCAAATGACTTTATTAATGTTTTTTTATGTGACAGTATTTCATTAATGGTTTGTGATGATTTCTGTGATAAAGCGTCAATCAATATTTCTTCAAAGTTGTTTTCTTTAGTGTTTGCTGTATTTATTAATGTTTGAAAATCAAATAAATGTGAGCTTAATGAACTAATTGTTTCTTGGGGGAGAGATTTCATGAGAAGCGTAGGATCAGAACATTCTTCTAATCGTTTAAAAAAATCATTAAAAGATTTTTTTTGTTGAGTTACAATCATATGCTGATGCGAAAAAAGTCTTAGTTGTTCAAACTTATCCTTAATAGCAAGCTGAGAAAAATTTTCTGGCATAAGCATAGGTACGTATTTTTCAGTGCTGATTTGAAGTGACGTTCTTTGTGAAAGGGCGTCTTTAACAACTTGTACTGCCTGTACATAAGAGCCTTTTAGTCCAGATTGTTGTTCCTTTAATGTCTTTAGCTCCAGCTTTAAATGTTTAACTGAATCACCTTTAGATGATGTTTTTGTTAACTCTAACTTTTTCTTGTCAAGGTCAATAATTAATCTTATGTTGCTCGCATCAACCTTATCTTTTAATTTATCAAGAAGGTCCTGATTTTTTTGTACAACAAGATTAGTAGTATTATGCCTTAACGTTAATATGTGTGGTATATGTCCTTTTGTTGATTTGAACGTATGTTTAACATCAGAGATATCTTGTTTAATAGAGGACAATATTAAAAGACGGGCACGGTTTATTGAATTTAAATCCCATGAGCCTGATATGGTCTGTCCAATAATATGTACACCATACAAGGCCATGCTAAACGTAGTAAGAGGCAATAACGCAGCGTTACGAAGATTAGTCCACGACCAAGTGCTTGTATCGGCCTCTTGAGGCTTAGATTGATAAGGTGCTGTAAGAACGTCTTGAGTGCTTAATGTATCAAACCAGCACCAAGGCAGGGAATCTTCCATCAAAACTTCAGGTATATTTTTAATGGATGTTATAAAATCTGGAGTTTTACATGACGGTGAATTAACAGCCAGCACTAACGAATCGATTGTTTTTTCTTCAAGAGGAAGGGTTTTGATATAATCTAAAGCATGAGAAATTGAGTTATTTAATTTTGTAGATAAGCGTTTTTTTTGCGAGATTGATAATTTACATTCACCAATTAACTTGAGCCGTTCAGCATCGGTTACAGTTAAATGCTCAATAATAATTGGATCAATTTCTGGTGACGTTTTAAGTACATGACTTTGAAAATATTTGTATTGATTTGAAAGGGTTAAACGTTGAGTAATGGAAAGCTGAGCGTTTCTTTGAAATTCGACCTGTTCCCAAATAAATGGTAACGCATTAAAAAATTTAATGGCCATCTTTTCAGTTATTACTAAAGATGCCAATTTTTTTTCTGGTACTTTTAGTTCTTGTAAAAGTAGTTCAGTACGTTTTTGAACAAATGCTTGATCCTGCAAAATGGGAGGCAGTATTAAGCGTGTATTAATCCCATTGGCTGTATTGGGTTCAATTTTCGTAGCGTCATCAGAAAGCCAACGTAATGCTATACCTGGTAACGTATCTAATTGTTGTTTTTTTTCAATAATCACCGTTTCTAATTTAGATATAGTATTAATATAACTGCTTATTAATGCGTAATATTCATCTAAAAAATAGGTGCATGGACCTGTTAATAGGCCTTTAGCAAGGAATGAATTTTTCTCAATTAAAGCAAGTTCATGTATTATTTGTGGTATATGAGTTTTTTTTAGCTGGTCAAGTTGCGACGCCATCTTAAGGTAGAGTGTATTGGTTAATGGTTGGCTGCTATTTAAAAGAGAAGTGCCAATACTTGTTAAGTGTTTTACACAACTAAATAAATGATAATAGTCAGAAACCACGTTCGTAGAAACAAGGAATTTTTCAAGTTGTTGATGTGCGAGGTTTGCTTTCTCTTTAAGCTTTGGGCCTTTAAGAAGCGCGATAGGTTCTTCCTCTTCATTTAATACGCTTGTTAATTTATGAAAGACAGTAGGTAATTCAAACAGCTCATCGATGATTAATTTTCTACTGTCGGCGTCGGACATTGGTTGGTTTGGAATCTTTTGTATAAGACCATTTGTGGTACTTTGTATGATGTTTATCGTAGGCATTGCATGTGTAGGCATGTCAAGCAGGCTGATTAACGCCGGCAGTGTTTGATTCAGTTTTGGTGCCAATTGTTTTTGAAGTGGCGTAAGTAAAGGCTGCAATTCTTTAGGGCTTTCGTTGATAAGTGTAACCAGTTGGAATAAGTCATCAATCAGATGAGGTAGCTTTATTAAAGCACTCCCGCTTAATTCAAGATCACTGAGCGTATGGTCAACGTTAAAATTTTCAATTTCACGAAAGGCTATTTCAGATTTTGTAAGTGTATTTATGACTTTTCTTAAATAAATAACATGCGAAGGAATTTCTGAATTTGTTTTTTTGTCAGTTGGGTAGGTATACTCATTGGTTTTGAAATAAGTGGTTATTTCAGAAGACAGCATTTCATTATCTGAAAGGAATTCACAGAGGCCATTACGAGATGATTTAAAAATATCCGCAAGTTTGAGATCTGATTTTAACCAAATCACATAGGTTTCAATGGTGCGGCGATTTATATCACCTAAATATTGTTGGTGAGTTTGAGCTATAAAATCAGAAACATAATTTCGCAAAAAAGGAAAATTTTCAGAAAGGTTTAATGTGATCCCTGACCAGGAAATATATGAATTCAGGTAAGTTTCAAGCATTTTAAACATTAACGATTCCCTATGAATTAAACAGTCAGTTATATATATAGGGTAGAAGACTAATATTAAGGCCTTATTAAGGGGTTACCTATTTTTGTTCTTATTGGTGTCAATGATTTATATTAACCACGGAGAAGGAGGAGCTATATGACAACGCATTATCAAAAACATATTTTTATTTGTACGAATCAAAAAGCACAAGGTAAGAAGTGTTGTGCCAATGCTGAAGCGACGGACATGAAAAAATATTTTAAAAAACAATTGGTTGAACATAAATTACATGGTCCAGGAAAGTTTAGGGTAAGTGAGTCAGGCTGTTTAGGACGGTGTAGTCTAGGACCTTGTGTGGTGATTTATCCTGAAGGCGTTTGGTATTCATATCAATCGAAAGAGGATATCGATAAAATAATTCAGCAGCATTTACTCCAAAATAAACGAATACCTGAGTTTGAGCTTGATAGCGATCCATTAAATGAATCAACGATTTTATGATTTAAGCTTGTATCAAGTGTGTTTTTTAGTTAAGATCGCCCATCTTCAGAAAGATTTTAGTTTAAGGATGTTTTACGACATAATTTTAGTATCCTGTATCGTACAATAAGGATAGTAATTGAGTGTTGCTTAGAGCCATTTTTGCTAAAGAAAAACAAAGGTTAGTTGGAGTACAAAATGAGAACATATAGCGCCAAAGCATCTGACGTCCGACGAGATTGGTTCGTCATTGATGCAACCGATGTCGTTTTAGGGCGTTTAGCAACAGAAGTTGCTAGCCGTTTACGTGGTAAACATAAAGCGGAATACACACCGCATGTGGATACTGGCGACAACATTATTATTATTAATGCTGATAAAATTAAAGTGACAGGCAACAAGCGTGATGGCAAAATTTATCACCGTCACTCTGGTTTTCCTGGTGGATTGAAATCTATAACTCTTGGTAAACTACAAGAGAAACATCCAGAGCGTATTATTGAGCTTGCAATTAAAGGCATGTTGCCTAAAAACCCATTGGGTCGAGCAATGTACCGCAAGTTGAAAGTATATGCGGCTGATGTGCATCCTCATGAAGCACAACAACCACAACCTCTCTCCATTAAAGAAAAAGACTACATAGGACAAAAATAGGTTATGACACAGTCAAAACAATATTATGGTACCGGACGTAGAAAAAGCTCAACAGCACGTGTTTACCTTACTGCTGGCAAGGGTGAGATTGTTATTAATAAACGTGCAATTGAAGAATACTTTGGTCGTGAGACAGCGCGTTTAGTTGTTCGACAACCACTTGAAGCTTTAGGACTTGTTAGTCAATTTGATATTAACATCGTAGTTAACGGTGGTGGTATTTCTGGTCAAGCAGGCGCAATTCGTCATGGCATTACCCGTGCCTTAATGGCTTATGACGAAGAAGGTGCATCTGATGAACGTCGTTTGGATCCTGATTCAATTCGTCGTAAATTGCGAGTTTTAGGCTACGTAACACGTGATCCACGTTGTGTTGAGCGTAAGAAAGTTGGTCTTAAAAAAGCTCGTAAAGCAACTCAGTATTCTAAACGTTAACCGTACGTTTTATATAGGCTCGATAGTTTGTCTTTTAAAATATCATTTTAAACGGGTATTTTTGGAGAGAAATTATTGAGCTTTTTTTAATTTTAAATATTAAACAATAATTTAGATATATGACTGAACGCTGTATTCTTCAATTTAATAAGGAATGTGCTAGACATAACGTTTACCTTTGTAAGCATAAATTCATTATGCCTAATATGGCTGCTATGTAGAGTTGTCACCTAAAAGAATTGACGGCTAATAAAAAAAATTTCACTGTTAAGGATTGAAGGACGTCATGAACGAAGTTGTGGATAAAGAACGTCGTAAGTTTTTGTTGACTGCAACCAAATTTGTCGGTGGGGTTGGCTGTGCATTTGCTGCAACGCCTTTTATATCATCTTGGTTACCAAGTGCTAAAGCGATGGCTGCTGGTGCACCAATTGAAGTTGATCTTTCTAAAATGCAACCTGGTCAACAGGTTACTGTCGAATGGCGTGGAAAACCTGTTTGGGTTATTAAGCGTACAAAACCTATGCTCGATACGCTTGAAAAAACGCGAAAAAACTTACGCGATCCGGATTCGGAAGCTGAGCAACAACCAAATTATGCTAAAAATGAATTTCGTTCACGCACCAAAGATTTCTTGATTTTAGTTGGGGTGTGTACTCATTTAGGCTGCTCTCCAAAGTTTAAACCGACACTAGGTGAACTAGGTCCTAGTTGGCCGGGTGGTTTTTATTGTCCATGCCATGGCTCAACCTTTGATTTGGCTGGTAGAGTTTTTCAAGGGGTGCCAGCACCTCTAAATCTAGAAGTGCCGCCTTACTATTTTCCCAAAGAAGATTACGTTGTAATCGGTGAAGACAGTGCGTAATGGAAATTATTTGCCAACCTTGAGGGTTTCATCAAGTTTGGATTTGTAATGGATCAATATTAATGCTTCGGTTTAAATTAATAATATAATTAAACAGTTAAACTCAAAACATTATTATGGATTCATTGCTTGTGCCTAAATGCTATGAAGGACAACACAATGCAAAATGAACGTGGTTTATTGGCTTGGATTGACAAGCGATTTCCCTTAATGAGTACCTGGCGAGATCATATCTCAGAGTATTCTGCCCCTAAAAATTTAAATCTATGGTACATCTTTGGCTCTTTAGCCATGTTAGTTTTTGTTAATCAGATTCTAACAGGGGTGTGGTTAACGATGTTTTACACGCCTTCCGCTGCTGAAGCGTTTTCCTCTGTTGAATACATCATGCGTGATGTAAATTACGGTTGGTTAATTCGTTATCTACATTCAACAGGTGCATCAGCATTTTTTATTGTTGTCTATTTGCATATGTTCAGAGGCATGTTGTATGGTTCATATAAAAAACCTCGAGAATTATTATGGCTTTTAGGCATGGCCCTGTTTCTTTTATTAATGGCTGAAGCTTTTTTTGGGTACTTACTACCTTGGGGGCAAATGTCTTTTTGGGGAGCCCAGGTGATCACTTCATTGTTTGGCGCCATCCCTTATGTTGGTGATACTTTGTCGTTATGGCTTCGTGGTGATTACAACATTGCTGATGCCACCTTACATCGCTTCTTTTCGTTACATGTCGCGCTTATTCCTTTAATCATGGTTATTTTGGTG
>CAWVYD010000100.1:0-6777 GCA_963934185.1 uncultured Legionellaceae bacterium
CATGCGCATTTATATAATCGACATCCGTTAAATTAAGCCCTGCATCCGAAACAGTGCCCTGCATAGACCGAACCGCACCATCTTCATCCGGCGCAGTAATATGGAAGGCATCAGAGCTCCAACCAACCCCTGCAAGCTCAGCATAAATTTTTGCGCCTCGCGCTTTCGCTATTTCATACTCTTCTAGCACCAAAATCCCAGCACCTTCACCCATAACAAAGCCATCACGATCACGATCCCAAGGCCGACTGGCTTTTTCGGGTTCATCATTTCGTTTCGATAGCGAACGCGCTGCAGCAAAACCAGCAAGACACAATGGTGTCGTTGTCATTTCTGCGCCGCCAGCAAGCATGACGTCAGCATCGCCATAAGCAATCATTCGAGCTGCCTGGCCAATGTTATGTGTGCCTGAAGTACATGCCGTTACGATAGACATACTAGGCCCTTTCAAACCAAAATGAATTGATAGCTGCCCCGCAACCATATTAATGATAGCGCCAGGCACAAAAAAAGGAGAAACTCGGCGAGGACCACCCGCATCAAGTTTGTGTTGATTATCGCTAATCGTTTGAATACCACCAATCCCCGCACCAACAGACACACCAAAACGTGTGGCTAATTCATCCGTTACTACAATGCCAGAATCCTTCATAGCTTCCATGGCAGCAACTAAGCCAAATTGAATAAAGCCATCCATTTTACGCGCTTCTTTTAAAGGCATGTATTGACTGGGATCAAAATTTTTAACTTTCGACCAAATTTGACAAGCATATTTACTTGCATCAAATTCAGTCACAGCACGCACACCACTTGCGCCTTTTAATAACGCGTCCCAAGTAGATGATACTTGATGTCCCAACGGGGATACCATGCCCATACCGGTAACTACAACACGACGTCTAGTCAAAGCATTCTCCTAAAATCAAATACATTGTCAATATACAGACAAAAAAAATTAAAATGTACCTGTCTCTTAAACGACAAAAGAGGAGCCAATGCCCCTCTTTCAAATACTGCTCAATATAAAAAATAACATACGATTTTTAAAACACCAACCAATAACAGGCTTAAGCGCTCTCATTACTCGAATTAGAGTTGATGTAATCAATCGCTTGTTGAACCGTTGTTATTTGTTCAGCTTGCTCATCAGGGATCTCAGTTTCGAACTCTTCTTCCAATGCCATAACCAATTCAACCGTATCAAGAGAATCAGCACCTAGATCTTCAACAAAGGAAGCATCATTATTAATTTCTTCCTCTTTAACACCTAAATGTTCAACAACAATTTTCCTAACACGTTCTTCAATTGTACTCATAATCAAACTGTCCTCTGATCAAAAAAATTTATTAAGGAACACTCACAAAAAAACATATATGACTCAGTTATTGTGTGCGGATCCCAAAAACCACCAAAACAAACATTGTTTTAATAGAAATTAATATGACTTGTAATTCTATTCAATTGTTCAAGAAATACAAGTATTTAACTCATATACATGCCACCATTGACATGAATTGTTTCACCGCTAATATAATTAGCACCATCTGATGCCAAAAAGATCACTGCATCAGCAATATCTTCCGCTTGACCTAAGCGTTTCATTGGAATTTTCTTTAATAATTCATCTTTTAGTATATCGGGTAATGCGCGAGTCATATCAGTATCAATAAAACCTGGAGAAACCATATTGACCGTAACGCCTCGAGAAGAAATTTCTTGAGCCAGAGACTTAGTAAAGCCACTTATTCCTGCTTTTGCAGCCGTATAGTTGCATTGTCCAGCATTACCTGTTGAACCAACCACGGAGCCAATCGAAATAATCCGTCCCCAACGAGCACGAAACATCGTACGCACACATGCTTTAGACATACGGAACACTGACGTAAGATTGGCTTCAATGACAGAAGACCATTCATCTTCATCCATTCTCAATGATAAATTATCGCGAGTAATGCCTGCATTATTAATTAAAATCGATGGCGCACCATGACGCTCTGTTATCGCGGTCATCAGACGTTCAACACTTTCAATATTGGTTACATCTAATACAAATCCATGACTTTTGTTGTTACCAAGTTCAGCAAGTACCCCAGTGATGGCATCCGCGCCTTTTTCAGTAGTGGCCGTACCTATTACTATAGCGCCACGCTGAGCAAACTGCTTTGCGATTGCCTGGCCAATACCTCGACTTGCACCTGTAAC
Organism: uncultured Legionellaceae bacterium; assembly: GCA_963934185.1. GTDB lineage: Bacteria > Pseudomonadota > Gammaproteobacteria > Legionellales > Legionellaceae > CAWVYD01. Next base: position 2,204 of record CAWVYD010000100.1, read on the forward strand.
TAAGACTACTTTATCGTCAAACATCATAATATCTAATCACCAAATGATAAAAAATAAAATGCAAAAATTAGCTTTTATCCATACATTAAATCATTTAAGCGCTAATTTAAATAATCAGCGACTTGTTCACGAATCAACTCAGGAACATTACTTCTTACTTCAGCAATGGCTTCTTCAATCGCATTGGTGAATCCAAGCACATTCGCACTGCCATGGCTTTTAATCACAATGCCATTAACGCCTAATAAACTGGCGCCATTATAACGAGAAGGATCCATGCGTTTTTTAATAATACGAAGCACTGGCATTGCTAATAAGCCAATAAATTTAGTAATTATATTTTTCTTAAACGCTGAACGCAAAAAATGCGCCATTAATTTAGCGGTGCCTTCACAAGATTTTAACGCAACATTTCCAACAAATCCATCACAAACAACCACGTCGACACTGCCATTGAAAATATCATCGCCTTCAACAAAACCAATATAATTCATGCTTTTCGCTTCAGACAAAAGATGAGCAGTACGCTTCACTTGATCGTTGCCTTTGATTTCTTCAACGCCAATATTCAACAAACCCACACGAGGCTTTTCAATATTATCTAACGCCGAAGCCAATACGGAACCCATAATCGCAAATTGATATAAGTGCTCAGCGCATGAATCAACGTTGGCTCCTAAATCTAATACACGAGTTTTTCCGCAGGTGGTAGGTAACGCAGAAATAATGGCTGGTCGCTCAATTCCTGGCAATGTTCTTAACACAAAACGCGCGGTTGCCATTAAGGCACCCGTATTGCCAGCACTAACGCACCCTTGCACTTGACCATCTTTCACAAGATTAATGGCCTTGCGCAACGATGACTTTTTCTTGTTTCTTAATGCACTCGAAGGTAACTCATCCATCTCAACGACTTGTTCCGCATGAAGAATAATAAGTCGAGATACAAGCAATGCTTTATGGCGCTCTAATTTTTTTCGAATCAATGGCTCATCGCCCACCAAAATAAGATTCAAAAAAGGATGTTTCTTTAGTGCTTTGATGGCTGAGGGAAGTGTGACAGCAAGACCTGAGTCTCCCCCCATCGCATCAATTGCTAGCGTTATGGTGGTCAAGGACTATTCTTCCTCGTAACTTTCACCAATTTCAACCACTTTACGACCACGGTAATAACCGTCCGCAGTGATATGATGTCTCAAATGTGTTTCACCAGTCGTTTGATCAACACTAAGCGTTGGTTTACTTAATGAGTCATGTGAACGTCTCATGCCACGTCGTGAACGAGTAACTTTATTCTTTTGTACTGCCATTTTAGTCCCCTAAAAGGTAATGAAAGAGCGTTCTCTTTCAATAAATCATATAAATTCTTGCGCAGTATGCGCTTAAAACTCAAGCCCTAAGTCATGCTCACATTCAGTTTGATGCGTTTTAGGCAAGCCTAATATTACTTCATCAATTATCACCTCAACCAAATTAAAGGTGCCATCATGTGTCATTGAAATATGTTCATAGCACTCATCTGACATACCTTCTGGCAAAGAATCTTCTTCATCAAGTAATAACGTGGTTTTTGAAGACCAGTCATAATCAAAAAATTCTAAGCAGCGCTGACACAACGGCTTTAACTGCCCCGAAAGTATCATCGTCATTTCAATACTTTCCTCGTAAGGAAAGTTAAATTGACAACGCACTTCCAGTTGACCACTGTCGTCAGAAAGCCAAGAACATAAGCGCTCAAGTTCGTTTACAGCGAACGTATGCACTACCTCACGCTTAGCGCGACGTAGCTTACGAGGGTTTAGCTTTGTATAATCAATTTGTTTTTCCATAAGCCGACGGATCTTATCACAGACAAAAAAAATAGCAAATATTTAATGTTTTCAAGGTGAGTTTTCTGCGCTAGCAACGGACATTATCATGCCAAAACTGGCAAAGAAAACCAGCATGGATGAGCCACCATAACTCACTAATGGCAAAGGGATCCCTACCACCGGTAAAATTCCAGCCACCATTCCCATATTAACAAACGCAGATAAGAAAAAATTCATGCTTAAACTAACAACCAGTAATTTTGAAAAAATATCTTGTGAAAGGTAAGCGATATGCAGTGAGCGATACACAATAAGAAAAAAAAGAAAGATTACAAGTAAACAACCAATTAAACCTACCTCTTCTCCTAATACTGCAAAAATAAAATCCGTTGCGTGCTCTGGCAAGAAATGCAAATGAGACTGCGAGCCATTTAAAAATCCTTTGCCTAATAGGCCACCTGAACCAATGGCTATTTTTGATTGAATAATATGATAACCACTACCCAGAGGATCCCGCTCTGGATCTAAAAAATTCAGTACTCTTAATTTCTGATAACCATGCATCATGTGCCATAAAAAAGGGGCTAAAGCCAAACAGAAAACACTAAATAATGCAATAAGTCGATAGCTTATCCCAGCAAAAAAAAGGACTACGCAACCAGAAAAAATCAACATAAGTGCCGTACCAAGATCAGGCTGTTTTACAATTAAAAGGGCAGGCAAAATAATAATTAATGCCGCCCAAATAACATTTTTAAAATGAATGGGTAACAATTGATGACTAAAATACCAAGCAAGCATCATGGGTACAATTATTTTCATAATTTCAGAAGGTTGAAACCGAAAGAAGCCTAAATCAAGCCAGCGTTGTGCACCTTTGCCCACTTTACCGATAAGCAAAACACTAATAAGCAGCACCATGCCAATACTAAATAAATACGGAGCCCAGTGCTTATACTTATAAGCAGGCACCTGAGCAAATAATAAAAAGAATATAAAAGCGACAAGTAATCGTATCACTTGACGATTGACCATGCCATATCCGCCACTTGATGCACTAAACAAGAGAATAATACCGGTTAAACTAAGTATAAAAATAAACGTTGTCAAAAGTGGATCTAAGTGTAAACGCTGGAACAAACTTGTTTTTGTAATGCCGTATGTATTCAAACGCTGATGTCTACTCATGTTATTTTCTCAATAAGTAATTATCGATGATTTTCCTTGCCACACTGCTGGCAGTGTTATTATTTTCAATTAACACTGCAATCGCAATTTTTGGATGATCCGTCGGTGCAAATGCAATGACAATCGAATGATCCCTTAAGTGTTCAGGCAATTCCTCGCGTGATGCTTCAAATTGATTTTGTTTAATACTATACACCTGCGCCGTACCTGTTTTAATCGCTACTGTATAAGGCGCTGTTCGACCAAATCGATAACCTCCCGTTCCTTGCCGTAACGTTACTGAAGCCGCCATAGCATCCGTTATCGTTTTCCAAGTGCTTTCTTTTCCTAACTTTATTGGGAACTCTTCCAGTAAAGCACTGGTATGCTTCGTTTCATTTTCAACCATTTCTTTTAATAAATGAGGCCGATAACTTTTACCTTTATTGGCTAATTTTGCAATGCCATTTGCAAGTTGCAAAGGCGTGGTTAGCATAAACCCTTGGCCAATGCCTGAAATAATGGTGTCACCCGTATACCAAGGTACCTTCTTTTCACTTTTTTTCCACTCAGGGCTTGGCACCAAACCAGCAAGCTCTTCTCCCATATCAATTTGTGTTAATTGACCAAAGCCAAATTGATTTAAAATATCATCAATGCGTTTAATTCCCATTAAGGCAGATAACTGATAAAAATACGTATCACAGGATACAACAAGCGCTTGCTCAAGCGTTACCCAGCCATGCCCGCCCCGTTTCCAATCCCGATACATATGTCCTACGTTCGGTAATTTAAACCAACCTGGATCGTAGACTCGATAATCAAGAGACACAATGTTGTCTTCAAGTGCTTTTAATGCCATAAACGGTTTAATCGTGGAAGCCAATGGGTACTGACCTCGAATGGCACGGTTAAATAAGGGCTGGCGTGTCGAATTTGCTAGCTTTTCATAATCTTTATAACTGATCCCTTGGACAAACAGATTCGGGTCATACGAAGGCATGCTCGTTAGCGCTAAAATTTCGCCATTATTGGGATCAATGGCAACCACAGAGCCTTGTTGATCGCCAAGTGCTGCCTCAGCTGCTTTTTGGAGTTCAATGTCCACCGTGAGCGTTAAATGGGTTCCTGTTTGACTGGGCTTTTTATTTAAAGTACGTACCACTCGGCTACTGGCATCCGTTTCTACTTGCTGCTCACCCACCAGACCATGCAGCTGCGTTTCATAAAATTTCTCAATGCCCACTTTACCAATAAAATGACTGCCTCGATAATTGCTTTGATCTATCTGTTCATGCTCTCGTTCATTAATCCTACCAACAAACCCCAACAAATGAGCCAATGTTTTACCATAAGGATAGCTTCGAATTAAACGTGCTTTCACTTCAATGCCAGGAAAGTAGACTTTATTAACAGAAAATAATGCAACTTCCTGTTCCGTTAACTTAACTTTAACGGGTACCCATTCAAATCTTCTATGTTGTTTTAAGGTTCTATTAAACGTCACCTCTTCTTCATTGCTAAGGGAAATAAACGTTTTTAAACGAGTAAGCACCTCAGCCATCTTGCCAACTTTTTCAGGCAATAATTCTAAAC
>CAWVYD010000101.1:0-6743 GCA_963934185.1 uncultured Legionellaceae bacterium
TTGCCGAACTCGCTAAATCAGAGGGTGTTGCACTTCAGTGTTGAATGGGCGCTTCTTTTCATCAAACTCCCCTATTTCACTTCGCTTAAGGGCACTCATTTCTCTTCGCTCAAGATCAAAGCGTTGATACAGTAATACATTAGAAATAAACCTTTCAATCTCTGGTTTATCTTCCGTTGAGAAATCACTTTCCCCATCCCATTTCATTAAATTATTTTGTATCGTATGAAAGGAGTCTATATCATCCTTTGCTTTTGTCTCATCGTTTTGTTGTTCATCCGCAACTCTTCTTGCATGAGCCCATAGAGCAGAAAGTCCAGAGCATTGCCCTTTAGATTGTGCAAAATAATCAATGATTTTCTGACGGCTTTTCACTTCCTCTTTTATTGTTTCACTTGAAGAACCTTGCATTAGTAGGTCTCGTTCTTTCTCCAAGTATTTTATAATGCTATCTGTTAATGTTTTAGGCATAACATACGCTCTAATTATCGTAGTACATACCTACAATTATAGAACACATATGGGTGTTATGATAAAATACGGCCTAAATGCTCTTTATTATCACTATCATCACACCTAAAACATTTTTTCATGCCTTTCATAAAGTATACTGTTTGCGATAAAGCTAAAAATAAGCAGGCTTCTGTGCTGGCCAAGGAAATACCAGCGTGCTTAAATAGCGTTAGAGTGAAGGTGGCTGATAAACCACTAAGGCATCGGATGAAAGAGGTGACACATTTACAGCAGGTTTGAAAAATCTTTCTTCCAATGTATTGTGCTTTCCTCTTTCAGCACTGTATTCGTTTTCCAGCAATTTAATTTTCTTACCCATGTCATATAGGTGAATTTTACTTCGCCAAACCTCTAAATGCTCTCCAGCTTCAATTTCTTCTTTAATCTCACCTATTTGATCGATTGACAGTTCCTCCGTATATCGATAAAAGGCATATAACTGGGCACAAATTTCTTCTGTTAGCTCATCTGAACTTAACGTTTCTGCTTTAAGGCCTAAATGCACATCAATCAGGCAACACTCCGTCACCGTCACATTATTAGGATGTAACGCAGAAAGAAATGCTCTATAGAACATATTGTTTTTTATAAAAAGTGGTATTAAAGGATTTTGTAAACTCCAAAAACCATCTACCCGAAGCACATGGATGGGGGTGTTTGATTTGATGGCAAGCTTAGCGGCACCGGCATAAATCCGATGAGAATCTTCGCCAATTTTTGCAAAATTTCCTTGAGGGAAAAGTGCAACACAACCATTATTTTTAAGGGTTTCACTTGCCGTTTCTAACGCATCCTCATTAGCAGAACGCCCATCAAGCTTTGCTTTATCTGGCTTAGCTGCCACAGCGATGACTTTAAACATTTCCATAAATGCTGCAACACCAGGAATGACATTAAAACTATCCGTTGCAAAAAATCTAGGCGGAGAACCTTCGATTTTAGATGCAACCACCACCGCTTCCAGACTGGTTTTATGTGGCCCGATCGCAAGTAAGCGTGGACCTGTATCAGATAGGTTTAATTGACTTTTTGTTGTATGAACCAAGTTAATAACAAATTTTATATAACCTGCTAGCGCACGCGCAAAAAAATTATCATACTTTAATTTATTATGGGACTCTGCTAATTTCACTAAAACGCATGTGGTAATACAAATACCTGCTAGCATGTGTAGATAATTATAAGCACTTGGCATTGTGTCACTCATCTGCTCAGCACTACTCATCGCACAATTAAACTCTGTCATGAAAATTACTCCTATAAAATACCTCAACAGGCTTTAATGTATATTATTCCCTTGCGTTATGCTGCTTATACTGGACATACCGCCACTGCGAAGGCGTTAATGATTCTTTTAACATGTAATTTACCGCACTAATAATGTCATTGTTCGTACAGTTAACACACGCGCCTAACCTAGGCATGTTATTAAAACCATCAATGGTTCTTTGATACAGTGTTTCAATGCCTTCATTTTTAATGCGGTTATACCAAGAGCCTGAAGCACCTACTCTGGGTGCCGAGACACGTCCGGTTTGATGGCATACAAGGCAAACTTGAAAGTACACGTCTTTGCCTCGTTTAAGCGTTGGCGGCGCTCTTTTTGAGAGTTCAGGTGAAATGGATAACACAGGTTTGCTTTTAACCCTTTTCAAATAAGTCGCAATCGCACTTGCATCTCTTTGCGTTAAAAACTGCAAGCTATTATGCGTAACATCCGCCATAGGGCCGGCAAGCGGCCCCGCATTATTCATAAGCAAACCGTCTTTGAAGACTTTCGTTAATTCACTTTTGTCAATATTTTCCAAACCAAGTTGATTAATGCTCGGCGCCCAAAAACCACCGGCAAAGGCACCGGATAAAAAGTTTTCGGGTTTTGGCACACCAAAAGAATTAATGTTGGTATGACACATGCCGCAATGAGCTAAGCCATTAACAATGTAAGCACCAATTTGAAGTTCTTGTGACTTTGAGGCTGGCAATCGTTGTGGCTTAGCTCTAAAACCAAAAAAATTCCAAATTTTTACAAGCTTGCGAAAGCCCCAAACATTAAGCGGAAAAGAAGCCGATTGGTTTTCTTTATGAATGGCAGGTATTGATTTAAAATATAAATATAATGATTTTAAATCACTAGCCGTTAAATTTGAAAAATAAAGATAAGGAAACGCGGGGTAATAATTTTTTCCTGTCGGTGATATACCCTTTTGCATTGCACGAACAAAATCCTTTTCGGACCAATTACCAATACCCGTTTCTTTATCTGGCGTGATGTTTGTTGAAGGGATATGACCAAATGGCGTATTAATCATAAGGCCACCAGCAAACACATTATTTCCCGATGCCTTATCGGTATGGCAAGTTATGCAATTTCCGATCTTAGCTAAATATTCACCTTGCTTAACGCGCTCAGTATCCTCAGTCATCATTGAAAGTGCTGGATAGTCAGCCGATAAATTATTTCTCTCATAAAAATCATCTGAATATATAAAGTTCCCATACAGCCAAAAAAGAATGAAGAATATTACTAACGAAAAAAACAAGCTAACGATAAGGTTTTGTGTATTTAAAAATTTCAATGAATATGACAAACAAATTCTCCTGCGCAAAAATTATGGAATAAATTTAAATTTATAGATTGAAAAATATTTTTTAAGTGTTCCCCAAAACATACCACCACGGGCAAAGAAAAATTTTGCCGCATACCACCAGTGTTTGCCTCTAATCCCTCGCCCGGCAAAAAGATCAGATAAAATAAAACGTAATTGAATAATAACAACGCCAGTAATAAAAAAAAAGGTGACGTACATCATTGATAATATTCTGCGAAGATAACTTCCATCAGAAAACTCATACACATCATACGCACCAGCGCGATGGTTAAGCTCTTCAAAAGCGTGCCAAATAAATAAATCATAAACAGGCGACACATCTTCTTTCATTAGCTCTTTATCAAAACCATACTCAACTAAGGTTGTTGTCATATGTTCGAAGCACACCGCCATGGCTAGCTGCGTTTTTTGCGAAAAAAATGTATAAATAAATTTATAGCCCCACTTTGTAAACGTTAAACCAAAGGCTAATGGGTAATCATTTCGTTTTAAGTCTAAATTAAATTTAGTATGATGCAAGCTATGCGTATTTTCTTCATTTAGAAATTTTTTTGTGTTTTCTAATAAGCCTACATCTGTAATTAACGTTGTATATGGCTTGACTGCTCGCACTAAAAATCGTTCGGTTTCTGGTATTGCCACCGATAATGCATTCATGAAATGCGTAACAATTGGCTGATCTTCATACCAAAAAGGTGGCGTTGCTATTTGTGACCAATTCAACGTGCTAAAATATTCTGACGATTTAATGCTATCTGTTGATATCATAAAAGATCTTTTTTTAATTCTGACAATGAATAAAATGTGTCTCGCCAGCATACGCCTCTCGCTTTTAGGATGCGAATGGCTGAACGCCACCAAGCGTACGTGCCAACAACCACACCAAAAGGATAAGCAAGCATTTGCCAAGCAGATAAATTCTTTAATTTTGCATAAAAGGCATAGACCCGCATGGTTGTTAATATGGAAACTAAATTAAGCCATTTCATATTGCTTTCCATTACAAACAAAGCAATGATTGGCCATAAAAATAAACAGAGCCCTAGTATCGACTCTCCTGCCAACCTTAAAAGATTAAATCGACAATGTGCAAAACTGTTTTTTTCAGTACCATAAACCATTTCAGAAACACTGTCATACCAATTTAATGAAATTAAACCTGCGCCATCCAAACAACGCTGCTTTGCGCCATAAACTTTCAACTGTTTGCCAAGTTTTATATCATCCAAGATGCACATGGGAAATGATTGATGCCCGTTAAACTTAAAATAATTTTCCTTTGAAAATAAATTATAAGCGCCAATGCCTGCATAATAATTAGGGTTTATTTGCGCCGCTCGCCAAGGCTTAAGTTTAAAGTAAAAAGCGAGCGCACCAGAACTAATCAATGCATCCAACCAAAAATTTTTTCTCTTAAATTCTGGAATAAGCGTTAAATTATTAATCCTTTCTCTTTGCATGTAGTTCATGCCCAAGCTTATTGCTTTTGGAGAAAAGAACACATCACCATCCAAAAAAAGCAACCACTTTCCTTTGGCTAAACGTGCGCCTTGAAACATCGCATGATTTTTACCAAGCCAGCCTTCAGGTAACGTCTGAATTGTCAGCAGCTTTAACACGCTATATTTTTTTGCCCGTTTTTTTAATATATTGGGTGTTTTATCGGCTGAACGGTCATCAACAACAATGATTTCTAACGATGGATAATCTTGATTCAACATGCATTTAACCGTCGACTCAATATGTTTTTCTTCATCCTTAACAACCATGATTACAGATACAAGCTCTCTCACTGTATCAAGAGTAGGTTGCGACTCATTAAGCAAGATAGGAAGTTTATTTAAACCAAAACGCAGCTCCATAGAGCCATAAAGCAATAAGCATAAGCAATAAACACTTAGCGTGATTAAAAACACACTCATAATTCATTTTTCATTTTCAAACACTCATCAAATAATGTCATTAATTTTATTGACCGATATAGAGAAAAAGTACGTTCGTCTTGGCTATCATTGATAGGAATGACTCCCTCTTTTTTTAAAAAAACATTCACTTTCAAAATGACTTCCTTTAAATATTCATGATGCAACCAGTGCCCTCCTTCCTGCCACGTATGAAACGTTATATCATTTTCGCAAAAGGCCCGAGTATGTTTAAGCAGCTCATTTTCAAATAAAAAATCTCTGCCTCCCCATAGCATTAAAACAGATGCTTTAATGGGTTCATAATCGCACTTAAAAAAATACGGCTTTAATAACCTCAAACCATAGACACCAAATACATTACATCGATAGGTTTCAATCGACTCTTTTAAGGCTTTCATACCAACAAGCGATCGTTTGTAAAACTTAATGCGCGCTAACAGTGGTTTAGACTCTTTTCGGATCCAACGTTTAAAAATATAGTCCAACCAAAAACCATTACCTTTGGACATAATCCATTCTGGTAAACGTGGTAATTGGAAAAAATATAAATACCATAAGCGAAAGGTTTGTCGCACGGTCAGCCATGGTTTTGAACGAAACATTTTTGAATGAGTGCCTGGGTGCGGACTATTCAATAGTATGATTGATTGACATAACATTGGATATTTTTCAGCCAAACGCCAAACAACCGCACCACCCAAATCATGCCCTACGATGGAAATATTCTCTGAGGGATGATGCTCTATTAATCTTTTGACATCCTCAACTAAAGAGTCCATTTGAAAGGCCACTTTCTTTTTATAGCCCGTTGATAATAAATAACCTCGTTGATCCGGTGCTAACACGGTATAACCGCGCTCTAAATAATAGGGCAAAAAATCAGACCATGCATAAGCGCTTTCAGGAAAACCATGCAAGAAAATCAATAGAGGTGCGTTTGGCTTAGGTGATATGCCCCGTATGTAATGCAAAGGCGGCTCCCCCAAAACGAGAGGTTGCAGGTACTCACTGGTAAAAATTAAATCCATTAGGTACTTTTTTAATAGTAAGTATGTTTACGTATTATTCCACTGAGCCAAAATAAAAGAAAGTTTAATTCGATACCATCATCGGCTAGAGCGTGTTGACAATTCGTTTTGAAGTGAAGGAGTCGGCTGGTTTTAGTGATATCTGTTTAAAAAATCATTTAAAGCGCAAGAATGGGTGAGAGTATCGAACGCCTAAGTTAAGTACATCTTAACCATACTTCGCGCGAAGCATAAGTGGCCGGATCCCTTTTGAGTATTTTAAATGCTTTTTTAAAAAGATAGGACAAAGTCCAGTTGGCTCAAGCGCTTCAAAATGAATGGTTAACACGCCCTAATAAGACTGAGTACCTATAAAATCGTGCAAGGCTATAAGAGATCTCTTACAAAATGCCCATCGATTCTCCTAGTGCCTTTTTTATATACCTTGGTATACTTTTTATATCCCGTTATGGAAAATTATAAATCAAGGATGGATAAGCAACGGAGTTTGCTTAATCAGGAAGCAACAGCATCAAGGATGATAAGCAACGGAGTTTGCTTAATCAGGAAGCAACAGCATCAAGGATGATAAGCAACGGAGTTTGTTTAATCAGGAAGCAACAGCATCAAGGATGATAAGCAACGGAGTTTGCTTAATCAGGAAGCAACAGCATCAAGGATGATAAGCA
>CAWVYD010000102.1:0-6738 GCA_963934185.1 uncultured Legionellaceae bacterium
CTCATTCTTTATTCAAACAAGGCCAATATTATTATGATTACTACAGACACTTTACCACTTACCATAACAACTTTAACGATCTTAGAAATAATTGTTGAGAGCGAAGAAACATCAGTTTGGGCGAAACACATCATATTCAATACAATAATAACGCTGGCATCGAGAAGTTTGTTAACTACTGACCTTTTACGTTCCTTATTCACCAGCGTATTTGAAAACCCAGCCTATTCGCCTGATGGTGAAAATTATCTGAGCTTAATTAGGGCCTGCTATGACCTAGATGCGAAATACTTTTATAAAAATATTTTAAATGCGTTATTAACAGACAAGACTAATACCATCATCACTAGCATCGTTATCACCCAATATTCTCTAGAGAAAAAAGCGGCCAATCAAAATTACACTTCTATCGATGACTATTCACAAAATATTAAGACGATCGATGATGTAATTACTGAAATGAAAGACCTATCTTGTTTTGATTGAAAACTTACCAAATTCCGATATTAGCTTCATTGGCCCATTTATCTGAAGGCGGCAACGGCGTTCCTTTCTGCAATAACTCAATCGAAACATTATCCGGTGAACGAACAAAAGCCATGTAGCCATCTCGAGGTGGACGATTAATCACAACGCCAGATTTTTTTAAAAAATCACACGTTTGATAAATATCATCAACCTCAAAAGCCAAATGCCCAAAATTACGACCTTCACTGTATTCTTCTGGATCCCAATTGTACGTTAACTCAATTAAGGGGGATTGCTCGTCCTGAGCCCTAAGTTCATCACTCGGTGCCGCTAAGAAAATCAAAGTAAACCGCCCATTGTCATAATCATTTCTTTTTATTTCTTTTAAACCCAAAAGGTCGCAATAAAAATGCAATGACTTTTCAAGATTGTTAACCCTTACCATCGTATGTAAAAACTTCACAAGCTAATCCTTAAGTTAAGCCACATCATTAATATCAACTTGATAATGAAGCCCTTGCCTAGCAAGCGCATCCTGTACAGCTAATCTAATAAACTGTTTTTTTGATTGACCTAATAGAACGGCCAATTCAGCTGCTTTTCTAGGGCTTACCTCTTTTCTGTTTTTTTCAAGATCGCTTAAATAAGACTGACTAACCTTCAATGTTTTCGCAAATTCGCCTTGGCTTATCTCATCACAAAGCCTAATTGCCTTGATCGCATCACCTAAGGTTAAATCACCACCAGTGATGTCTTTTAAAAACCTCATCGCTTCAGTAGTCATGCTTATTTACCTCCAACACTTCTAAGAACTCAATTTCACCATCAACTTTTTCAATATAAAAAGCCCGATAACTTTTACTTAGCCTAATAGAACGCTGGCCTATCCGCTCACCTTTGAGCGGTTCATCATGAAAAGATTTTATCTTTCTTACTTCTCTCAGGCCTTAATTTTCTACCAAGTCAGCCCAGGTTTTAAACCGGACTGCTATATGCCAAGGAACCTTTTTTAAGTTCTTTAACGCTGGCTTCGTTAAAATAATTATATTTTTACGTATCATAATTAGTTTACACTAAATTTGTGTAAAAGTCCATTGTTAGAAGGCATTAAACCAGTCTGTTCTTTAAATCTAAAATCAATCAGCGCAGCTTCAAGATTTGCTATGTATTTTTTCTGCCGTTTATTGTGAGTGAAAACAGACTTGATTAAGCTTAATGGGTTTGATATTTTTCGATTAGTCATTTTTACTATTCCTGTAGTGGATATGATTAGTGGTGTGTAGTTGCTAGAACAACTAAACATCACGACTTAACTTCTATATACATTATATTAGTAAAACACAGCTAAATCAATATAGGTCGTTGTTTTTAAACGATATAAAATCTAAGCGCCTTGTGAAAACAAACACGAACACCCATCAAGCATCCCCCAATAAAGTAAAAGTTTTTTTAGGTCATATTTGTTGATTTTAAGTTTCGATTCACACGGAGAGAAGGGGCGTGTCAAGTATTCGCGTAGCGAAACCCACAGGGGGCCTGTACTTTACTCGAACCGCATCGACCCAACCCTTTCCAAGGATTTTGGCTATACTGCGCGCGCTTATAAATTGCGGTTTTTGAACACGCTTATTTTTTGTGCCATAAGCCTTTTAAATTACAGGGCATAGTTGTTCTACGCACAAGATTTAAAAGGCTTATGGCACGCAAAAGAACACGATTAAAACCAAAATTTATAAGCGCGCAGTATATATGTAAGTATAAAGGTGGCGTGTTGTTAGGGAACACAGTAAACTGTTTTTAATTATATCATTTTATTATATAGGTTAAACAAGTAACGTGACTAAAAAGAAAGAGTTTTTTGATCCCTATGCGGAACAAGAAAAAAGAAAATATGAAAATCCGGTGCCAAGTCGGCAAAGCATTATTGATTATCTAACCAGCTTAGATAAATCAGTAACGCTCAAACATCTTATTCGTGCTACTGAGTTGGATGATCCTTCCGCGCAGGATGCATTATTTTATCGACTTAAAGCCATGCTGCGAGATGGGCAGCTTATGCAAGATAAGCGTAATCGCTATTGCTTGATGGAAAGCTTAGATCTTATTGATGGAAAGATCATGAGTCACCCGGAAGGGTTTGGTTTTGTCATTCCTGATGAAGGCGGTAAAGATCTGTTCTTAAGCTCGAAAGAAATGCGGCAAGTGATGCATGGTGATCGTGTGCGCGCTTTTGTCGTAAGTGGTGACAGACGTTCTCGCAGAGAAGGGAAAATCCATCAAGTGCTGGAACGTGTTAATACCAGCGTTGTTGGTAAATTATTGTCTGAACGCGGCGTATTTTTTGTGGAACCCGATAACAGGCGTTTGACTCAATCCATCGCGATTGCACCGGAAGACATTGGTGATGCTAAGGCGGAACAAATTGTTTTGGTGGAACTCATTGCGTTTCCTAGCAAACATCGACCTGCGCTTGGCAAAGTCGTTGAAGTGTTAGGTGATCACTTAGCGCCAGGCCTTGAAGTGGACGTGGCACTGCATTCACATGACATTCCATACGAATGGCCGCAAGCGGTGCTTGATGAAGTTGCCCATATACCTTTAAGCGTATCGGAAGAAGACATTAAAGGACGGCGCGATTTGCGTGACTTGCCGTTTGTTACCATTGATGGCGAAGATGCGCGTGATTTTGATGACGCTGTTTATTGCAGTAGACGTGAAAAAACATGGCAGTTAATGGTTGCCATTGCCGATGTAAGTCATTACGTAAAACAAGACAGTGCATTAGATAAAGAAGCGCAGTATCGTTCTACGTCCGTGTATTTTCCTGGCCGAGTTATTCCAATGTTACCCGAGCAGTTATCCAATGGGATTTGCTCATTAAATCCTAAGGTCGATCGCTTATGTTTAGTGTGTGACATGACCATTGGTGATGATGGTAAAGTAAAACGGTCACGTTTTTTTCAGGGTGTGATTAATTCCAAAGCGCGTTTAACGTATACTAATGTTGCTAAATTCATTGAAGATGGCACGCTTGAAGGCGCCGAAGAAGTAGCAAATGATATTACGCCACTTTATGACTTGTATAAAGTCTTGGCAAAACAACGTAAAAAACGTGGTGCGATTGAGTTTGATACGACTGAAACTAAAATTGTGTTTGATGAAGACAAGAAAATTTCAGAAATAGTCCCCATCATTCGCAATGAAGCGCATCGCTTGATTGAAGAATGCATGCTTTCTGCCAATGTTTGCGCTGCAAAATTTGTTAAACGTGAAAAAATTCCAGCATTGTATCGTGTGCACGAAACGCCACCAGAAGATCGAATAGAGAAACTGCGTGAATTTTTGGCAGGCTTTGCCTTAACCTTAGGCGGCGGTAAAAAACCAAGTCCTAAAGAGTATGCAAAAACACTAAGCTCGATTGCTGAAAAGCCAGAAAAAAGCTTAATTGAAACGGTTATGCTACGTTCGCTAATGCAAGCGCGATACGTTGAAAAAAACGAAGGCCATTTTGGTTTGGCGTATGCTGCTTATGCACATTTCACTTCGCCGATTCGACGCTATCCAGACTTATTAACCCATCGCGCCATTATTCATGCCACCGACAAATTAGCAGTCGAAGACTTTGCCTATTCTGAAAAGAAAATAGCCTCAATTGGCGTGCATGCATCGAGTAATGAACGAAGAGCTGATGAAGCAACGCGAGAAGTTGTCTCCTGGTTGAAGTGTGAATACATGCAAGACAAAGTCGGTGAAACGTATCATGGCACAATCAGCGCCGTAACCAGCTTTGGACTCTTTGTCATGCTCGATGAGATCTTCGTTGAAGGCCTGATTCACATTACGTCGTTAAGTGGGGATCGTTATCAGTTCGATTCAACCAGACACCGCTTAGTCGGCAGTCAAACGCATTGCCAATTTCGACTCGGCGACAAAGTGCACGTGCAAGTAGCACGTGTTGATTTAGATGATAGAAAAATGGACTTTGTATTGGTGACAGATAATGAGTAAACAAAACTCACATACCATTTTCGGTATTCATGCCGTGCAAAGCGTATTAGATAACAGTGCTGATCGCGTTAAACAAATTTTCACCGTTCAAGGCAAGCCTAGTGGCCGTCTTGCTGATGTTTTACAACAAGCAAAGCGAATTGGCTGCGCAGTTAATGCCTTAGATAAAGCGCTGTTTGAAAAGCAATTTAATCTGCGAGGGCAAACACATCAAAGCATTGCAGCCGATTTAAAACCAATGCCAACGCTAAATGAAAATGACTTGAAAAGCATTGTTGAAAAAGCGAAAAAGCCATTATTGTTTCTTATTTTAGACGGTGTTACCGATCCCCATAACGTAGGCGCATGCCTTCGAAGCGCCGATGCCTTTGGAGTAAGTGCTGTCATAGTGCCCAAAGACAAAAGCTCTGGTTTAACACCAACCGCATGTAAAGTCGCATGCGGCGCAGCCGAGACCATGCCGTTTATACAAGTAACCAATCTCGTTCGCACATTGCAATACCTTCAGCAAGAAGGTGTTTGGCTTTATGGCGCAGCTGGCGAAACAGATAAAAGTCTTTATCAATTAGATTTAGCAGGTTCCGTCGGCTTAATTCTTGGCGCTGAAGGCACAGGCCTACGCAGACTAACTCGCGAAACATGTGATGGGCTTTTTGCCATTCCAATGATAGGGAGCGTTGAAAGTTTGAATGTCTCAGTAGCAACCGGCATCTGCCTATCCCAAGCACTCCACCAAAAGACCAGCACCGGCACTGCTTGAACGATTGGGGATTTTTAGCAACGCACATATACTGCTTATATGCTGCGCCTCGTTAAAAGCCGACGATCTTCCAAGAAGCACTCGGTGGTCTCCTTTTGACCTTTCTCTGGAATATTTTTCGCCTGCTCTTACGTTGCTTGCTTCGCCTTGTTAAAAGACAGCGATCTTCCAAGCAGCACTTGGTGGTCTCTTTTACTCATTAACCTTAAGTAAAGCAGTTTTTTTATTAATTAAGATTGCTTACATAACCCTATTCGTAGCAATTTGTGATGAATCTACCTCGTTCGTTTCCTGTAAGGCTGCCATTAATGGTTCGGTTAAAGAGGAGGGGGCATCGGGGTGTTGTTCTATATAGCTTTTGGCTAAATTTTGATAATCCATATTGTCCGGGGACATTTGTATCTGTTTGGCCAGCTCTTGGACTTGATTTAGCTTCATTTCATGAGTAAATTCTTTATATTCAGTGTGAATTTGGCTGTGTTCGTCCTGGGTTACATTTTCCATCCCGCCTTTTTCAACAGCCTTCATCGCTAACATCATGCCTTCTATATTAGAGCGAGGGTTACAGATGGTACAGTTATCAATTCGTTGTGAGGCTTGTGGGATCTCTGCAACGGTTATTGCGTTTTCTCCAATGACTTTATTGATGTTTTTCTGCATGTCATCGGAGGATAGGCTTTGTGCAGCTCCGTTCATGACTGTGCTAATAAAGTCAGCATCAATTTTAGATAAATCATCGACGCGATATATTTTTGTGCCATGATCTTTGGGGGAGGCAGGCATACCACGATTGGTAATAGAGATATAACCTCCCTTGCCATTTTTATCCGATACAACTGAGCATCCCATTCCATGGCCTTTGAAATTCATGGGAATGATGGTCGGTTTACCTTGCTGAATGCGCTGTGCTAGCTCTTGGCCCGCACCTTTATTTTGTGAACTACTGTTTCTATATTGTGCTGTTTTATTTGTAAATGAATAAGCTTCAGAAATATTTTGCATGTTACTATTACTGAAATGGTCTTTTGCGTATTTATTAACGGAATCAGACATGAGATCTAAGGTTTGTTCGATGCGTGCTATTTGAGAGCTGGTTCCGTCCTCACTTGTCATTTTTATGCCTAGAAATAATCCGAACTTTTTAACGCAATGTAATGGTTTACTTTTATCAGTTGGGTTTGTGAATTTTTCAGGAAAACCGAAATTTCTTGCGTTTTTACTCTCAACAGCTACTTCAAAGGCTGCTCTTTCTTCCGCTCCAACAGTATGACCATCCATAAGCAACGTATGGGCTGTGTCGAAGTCTTGTTGTTTAAATGCGTGTGTTAATAAGCTCAGACCATAATTTTGTTGCCTACTATTCATCAATTGTTCCATGTTATGCAAAGTACTTAGTAGTAGCTGCATATCAATTTGATACTGTTCTAATAATAACGTTATTTTTTTGGGTAGTGTAATCTTCTTTCTGTAAATTCATTTAAGGCTGTCGTAAAGGCAAGCCA
>CAWVYD010000103.1:0-6731 GCA_963934185.1 uncultured Legionellaceae bacterium
CCATGCGGATTTCACTTATCATCATAAATATGGCATTCGAGATTATCGTGGTGGCGGCCGCGCGAGTGCGCGTGAAACCGCCATTCGCGTTGCTGCTGGCGCCATTGCTAAGCAGTATTTATTTGACAAACATGGCATTTTCATTCAAGGATATTTAGCGCAGATAGGCTCCATCAAATTATTGGTGGATGATTTAAATGAAGTAGATAACAACGCTTTTTTTTGCCCCAACAATCATCAGCATGACGCGCTGGCTGATTACATTAGTCAGCTGCGTAAAGCGGGTGATTCCATTGGCGCGCGCGTTAATGTTCAAGCATCTAACGTACCCATTGGTTTGGGTGAACCGGTGTTTGATAGGTTAGATGCGGACTTAGCCAAAGCGATGATGTCGATTAATGCCGTTAAAGCGGTTGAAATAGGCGATGGTTTTGAGTGCGTAACGCAGCGTGGCAGCGAACACCGGGATGAAATGAGTAAGGAAGGGTTTTATTCTAATCATTCAGGCGGCGTGCTTGGCGGCATCTCAACCGGGCAAACATTAAAAGTAAGCATGGCCTTAAAACCAACCTCAAGCATTACGACACCCGGAAAAAGCATTAATCGCTTTGGTGAAGAGATTGAAGTAGTAACCACAGGCCGACACGATCCTTGTGTTGGCATTCGAGCAGTGCCCATTGCTGAGGCGATGATGGCATTGGCACTCATGGACCATTTGTTATTGTACCGTGCTCGAGCATAATTTAAGGTTTTTTAACCTTGTACGTAGCATTGCTATGTCCTTCGTTTTAAAAAACTTAGGGTACAAAAAATAACTTGGTTCAAACACCTCAAATTACACCCGATCGCGGTACACGCTGCGCGACACACAAAATAAAGAGAGAATTGATATGACAAACACAAAAAGATATAACGTCGCCATTGTTGGCGCTACGGGCGCTGTCGGTGAAACAATGCTTTCCATTCTAGAAGAGCGTGATTTTCCCATCAAAACACTTAGCTTATTGGCATCAAAACGTTCCGCGGGTAAAACACGTGAGTTTGCTGAAGAGATGATAGAGGTTGAGTGCTTGGATGATTTTGATTTTTCAAACACAGACATTGCACTGTTTTCTGCTGGCGGAAGTATTTCTGAGAAATACGCACCTAAAGCCGTTGAACAAGGCGCTGTTGTCATTGATAACACGTCCTTTTTTCGTTATGAGGATAACATTCCTTTGGTTGTGCCTGAGGTTAACCCTAAAGCGATTGCAAATTATACTGCGCGCGGGATCATTGCTAACCCTAATTGCTCTACCATTCAAATGATGGTGGCGGTCAAGCCTTTGCATGATAAGGCGGGTATTGAGCGAATTACGGTATCGACTTACCAAGCCGTGTCTGGTTCTGGCCGCGTTGGCATTGATGAGCTTATACATCAAACGGGTGAAATGCTTAATGGGCGCAACGTTGAGCCCAAAGTGTTTCCACAGCCAATCGCTTTTAATGCCATTCCTCATATCGATTTATTCATGGATAACGGTTACACCAAAGAAGAAATGAAAATGGTATGGGAAACACATAAAATTCTTAATGACAAAACGATTGAGGTGAATCCAACAGCGGTTCGCATCCCGGTGCTTTATGGGCACAGTGAAGCCATACATGTGCGTTTAAAGTCGCCATTATCAAGTGATGATGCACGTACGTTATTACGTGAATCACCAGGCATTGAAGTGATTGATAATATAAAAGAGCGTCAGTACCCAACGGCATTTAAACATGCAGCCAGCGCCGATCCTGTTTATGTGGGGCGTATTCGTCAAGATTTAAACGACGATAAGGGTTTGAATTTGTGGGTGGTTGCAGATAATGTGCGTAAAGGAGCAGCGTTAAATGCAGTGCAAATTGCAGAGATATTAATAGAGCGTTATTTAAAGTAGCACATAAGGGTCGTTTTGTACTATAATTACACTAATATGCGCATCGTTACTAAACAGGAGTTTTGACTTATGACGGATAAAAATACTTCTAAACCTTTAACGGTGGTACGCAACATTAAGCCTGTTGATAAGGACGGTAATAATCGGCGTACAACAGGTGCAAGAGGAGTCACTCCCTATGAACTAGAAAGTATTTTGGTGGATGCCACTGACGGTATGGAAAATGCTCGGCGTAAACTTGAGCAAACCGGCCATGGACGGTTTGCAAAAGTGAATGCCAGCGAACGACCAGATTATGAAGTGAGTAATGATAATGAGCTTCAAGCGCAAGCGGGTCCCAAAGAGCACCCTTTTTTAGATTCTCAGCGCTTTGATGGTATTGACCCATCCTTAAATCCCGCGCCAGACGTTGGCACCGAAGCTCGGCGAGAATTTGATAATGAACGACGTAATCAAGAACAAGAAAAACAGCACCGTTTAGGAAATATGCCGACAAATTCAAAGAAAAATACGCCAGAATTTAAACCTTAAGTCATTGATTTGTTAATCCAACCCTGTCACGGAACGTTGGATTAACAGGCCAGAGCGTGAGAATTATCTAATAAATACTCATTTGATTTGAACATTGTAGTTCAATGGATTCATATACAGTACTTTTATTGTTTGATGATTAGATAAATTTCGATGAAGGGTGAGTTAGGTGTTTTCGCAGCCGAACGAATAGTCAGCGAGCCATGAAGAAAACGCCTCATTCACCCTTCATTGGGCTATTGTCTTAGGATTTAAAACCATCTGTTTTGCTCGTTTTTTATACCGGTTTATCCAAAGTCCAATTCTTAGAAAGCTATTTTTTTAGCTAAGCAGTCACTGACATACCCTTTTCAACCCAAGCTTGATTATCAAGTGTTGAATCACTGATAAAAATAATGGATCTCATTAAAACACTCCTTAATAAACTATTGGTCTTTAAAATAGTACTGTGTTAACTACTTCCTTTAATAATAAAAATAAGCCTACCTGCTTTTCAATGCCTTTCAATACGTTTTAAATACTCACCCCGTCCCTATTTGAATAACCCTTAAACGTGAGCTATAAATATATGTAGAGTTCTTATTATAGGCGGTTATTATTATGGCGAACCAAGTTTATAGTGATTTTAATCATAATATTTTGTGTTCAAAGCAATATGTTGCGTCATTACAGCAATGCATAGAAGAGTATAAAAAAGATAAAACCTCGGAGCATTCATTGTTAGAGGCATTTGGTGATGTATTTGATTCATTACTTATTGATTCAAATGCGCCAGGCAATGTATATCATCTAATTTCAGATGAAACGGCGCCAAGTATGGTGCTCGAATACGCGAATATAATTAATGAATTACAAAAAATAATGATTGCCATTGATGATTCAAATCCCTATAAACAAATATTATTGGATAGGTTTTACGATAATTTTAATAAAAAATCGGTAAATGAATTTAACTCGGGATTTTCTGAAGATAAAGAAGCAGCAGCATTAAGGTTAATAAAACAAAATGAAGTTGATGATATATTAAATACGGTAGAGGTGCGTACCTGGGGTACAAAGGCAGAATACAGTAATGGTCTTAGAAGTGTTATTGATAAGCAAATTAAAGGAGATGATGTAGGGCATGCTTCAGTGACTATGAAAATTGCTGCTGATGATGACGGGTTGGCCTTGATAAAAAAATACTGTTTGCATGACGATGGGCAAGTGAAAATTCCCTATGAAATTAAAAAATATAATAATAAAATTATTTATGAAATTTATTGGAGTTATTGGCCGGGCAGAATTAATGCGTTAAAGAATGATATTGAAGAAGAACGTAAAGGTAATGAGTACAAAGAGTTTACCCATCTTGAACAAACGCTTCCACAGGAATTGAAAGATCATTATCTTCTATATAAAACAAGGAAAAGACAATCAGTGACGTTAGCCCCAGCGTCTCAAAATATAATTAAAGATAGAATGCTAACAACTGAGCAGGAAAAATATATCCAGTTAAAAAGAGATAAATATAAAATGAATGAAGAAATTTCTTCAATTGATGTTTTATTGGATAATTATTTGGGAAAGGAGAAAAGTTTTTCTCCAAATAAGGTTTTTAAGGATACTGAGATATTAAATGATTCAAATTTTTTAAGGCTATTAATACGATTTAAATCACAGTTAGGCAATAATCATGTCGTTTCTAAAATAATTAAAGACAAGTCAATTTCAACAAATGAGGCAAAACTACTACGAGAAAGTGTCGTATCACTTCTGGCAAAAAAAGAAGGGCAGAAAGATAAATTAAAAGGTGAAATCAAGTTATATGGAAATCGTGTTCAGATAAATCGAAATGAGATAAAAGTTAAAAAGAGTCAAATTAAAGGTGAGCGATCATGGCTTCGATTTTACAGCATTTGCCGGGAAAATAAAGATAAGGCAGAGGAGACTCAAAGTTTTTTAAGTAGCCAATTAGACAGTAGTTCATATCCTATTACTGTGCCTGAAAATTTAATAAAGTGGATAGAGGATTACAGTACGTCAGAAATGTTTCTTGATGAATATGAACCAATACGTCAACTAAGCAAAGATCCGCTGATTCTAGATGAAAGTCAAAATCAATCATTAATTAAAATGTATGGTTGTTTCATAAAGTCGCTCAAAGAAAAGTTAAAAGAACAAGAAAAAAAATCGCTATCAATGGATGATGTTGATGGTCTTCACAATTTATATCGTACGTTAGACAAGTCCAATAATGAGAGTCTTTCTAAAATGAAAGATAAGATTTTAGAAAGCGAGAAAAAAATTGAACAATTGAATGAAATAATTAATGGGTATCAAGCCTTCGATAATTTTTCAAGTCTCGATTCGAAAATCAAAGGGATTATAAAGAAAATAAGCGAGCTTGAGCGTGTTAAATCTTATCGTGGTCAGGAATTTCAGTACGAGAAAAATAATGAAACGATAACAGTTCAATTAACGTCTAAAGAACAGAGCGCTTCAATAAAAAATGAGTTGAAAGAACATTTAACTCAATTAAAAGCAGAGATAAAAATTAAAAAAATCAAGCCATCTGTTGATTTTAAATATAATCTAGAGGTGAATGGGGTAAATCAAAAACGTGTCGCAAAAAAAATCCCTAAAGACCAGGCAATTAAATTAAAAAAGCAACTATTGTCAAACCTTGATAGATTAAAAGAGGAAGAGAAAGTACGGATAAACAATAAAATCACATCAAGAATAAGAAGTAAAAAATCAACAGACGAGTTGTTGAAAGCAAACGTAAGCCGAGGTCTGCCTTATCAAAGCTCAGTATTAAAAGGGTTTGATATTGAAGCAATGCTAATGAAAGCCTCCGAATTAGCCGAGACGACTAAAGATTTTAAACTCAGAGCAGAAAACTGCTCAACAACGTCAATGAAACTACTTAATGCAGGGGTGCCAGAAGAACAAAAAAGTCTGTTTGTTTGGTCTCAAGCAAGTGGTAATGAAAAATATGCAACAAACAGTTTTTTAACAAACCCTCAGTCAGTTTATACATCAGCAAAATTATTTGAGGGCATTCATGAAAATAATGACAGTGCTGTTAAAATGGCTAAAGAGCTTAAGCAATCACAAAAAAGTAGAAGTACCTATCATGGTTTATTAAATGAGTTGGCATCTAAAGACAATGAGGAATTATCTAATACAAATAACAGTTGGTGGCAAAAAGCGTTGATTGTTATTCAATTTTTTATGTCACCATCAAGTGTTTACTTTTTTATTAAGGATTTCTTTTTCATAAAAACACCAGTTATTGAAAAAGAGGCGCCTAGCTTATTAGTAAGAGTTGATGAGGAAATTCGAAAGCTATCTGAAAATAAATATTTAATTATTGATTCAAAAAAGCCGATGATTGCAATTGCTAAAATGCTTGACCAATTAAAAGAATCAAGCGAAAACATACCTTTTTTTAGCCGTAAAACATCGTTAGCAATTGAACAGCTTATGTTGTCTATCGAAGTAAAAAAAGAGTTAACTGGACGAGAACAAGAACTATTAGATAATTATAAATTGATTATTAATGAACGGGATGAGCGAGTTGAACAAGTCGAAACAGCAATAAAGTCTGGAGGCAATGTTAAACAAAAGCTAGCGGAAAAGGACTCTTCTGTAAGGAGCGCCAATTGGGATTTGGATGGCCAAGAGATGGATGAATATAAACTAGCAGTATTTGTTGATGCGTATCAAAAAGAGAAAAAAAACCAGTTCCTATCCTTTTTGAGCCCTGGTATCTCGCATGCTTTATCTAAAAATTTGAGTGTGGATGAAAAACTCAGCCTTATTAAAAATCGTATAAAGACAAACCCATCATCAATTTCAGCTCAAGTATGGCGCAACGTTGTGGCTAAGAATACGCTTATTAATGAGTGGGGTAGAAATACGCTTAAACGCTCGAATAAACTCGTCTTAGAGCATTTAGTTTCAACCGTGGCTTCTCAGGAGAATGATGGGCGATCTAAAAAATCAAGCCCAACCATGCAAACTGATAGCCGGCCTTTGTTTTTACCTTCAGATACAAATACGGTACATAAAGAGAAAACAGATAAGGATGAATTAAGTGAAAATAATCAAGAGAATAAAAAAAGTCCTCATTAATAATAGGAGGTTAAAAAGTATGCTTGGAGTTGTGCTTATCATTCGCATTGCTCGGGAGTGTCCTTTAACGTGTGTAAATAGTCATAATTAGATATCCTAACTTAACAGCAGTTCCCGCTAGCTTATTAAAGCCTTTATTGATAACTAGTTAAAAATATT
>CAWVYD010000104.1:0-6722 GCA_963934185.1 uncultured Legionellaceae bacterium
GGTAATCTTGCTTTGCTAATATAATGAACTGAGCAACAGGTCCATAAGCTCCCACAATAATAATGGCTTTAGGATCTTTCTTAGATTGTAAAATTTCACTTAAACCTTCTTCAACATTTAAGGTGTTCCTTTCATAGCGTCCATGAGGTAAAGATAAAGCATTTTTATAACCAGAACGCTCAAGTGCAGTAACGGCCCCTTCATAACCATTGTCCCCATAACTGTCATTTTGCGTAAAAAAGGCGATGTCTGTTGGCTTGTAACCAGCACTTAATAAACCTTTTACCGTTGCGCCCGTTTCTTGGGCATAAGAGGCTCTAAAATTAATGACATAACGATTGGTTGGCTTAACTCGCAACAAACTTGCGCCAGTAAACGCGCCAAAAAGAAGTGTTTTTTTCTTTGTTACAATGGGTACCGACACCACCGCTGTCGGTGTGCCAACATTACCCATAACCGCAATAACATTATCTTGATCAATTAAGCGATACATCTTATTTACCGTTACCCTTGGTTCATAAGAGTCGTTATAGACAATTAATTCCAAAGGCCGTCCATCGATACCACCCTCAGCATTAATTTTTTTAAAATAAGTTTCAACACCAAGCCGCATACCTTCACCCAAAGCTTGAGCAGGGCCAGATAAAGCCGTAGACATCCCGACTTTAATGGGCGGCTTGGCATGCGCGTTAAAAGCGACATTACTAAGTAAAATAGCAAGTGAATAAACGCCTAAGCGTCTGAACTTTTTCGTATGATTATTGCCTTCCATTGCATCGACTTCTTCTGTAGAAAGATATGTATTTATATACTGTAGTTGTTAACAACCATAAAAGCTAACTAATAGAAAGATTAACGTTAAAGGATTACCATGATACAATTAAAACCAACTAGCGCAGGTTGGATACACGAAAAGCATATTCATCAATGGTTTCACCAATGCCATACCCCTCAAGTAAAAGAGGGACCGAATCATCAACTACTTGATAAGGTTTTTCGTCTCTAGATTCAAAAAGCTTTCGCAACTCATTCCTATCCATACGCCTCTTTGCACAATCAATGTAGAGTCCGCCAATTAAATGGCAGAATTCATGCTGAAAGATAATGGCCCCCATGCCATCCATTCTACCTTTCATTAACTGACCATCCCCATTAAAAGACTCATATTCTAACCATTCATACGTTGCAACTTTGCCCATCAATTCATTGATAGCGCTTAAACAACCATGCCAATATGCGACTCGAGTCTTCGAAACGGCGGTAATCTTAGGGTTAATATGTACCTGAAACGGTACTGGCTTAAAGTTTAGTTGATAATCTTGTAATTTTTTAGACGGCTTATATGCCATTATAAAAATTTGTTTTGATACTGCAATTTGATTTGCAGCGAGCCAAATACTGTACTTAGGCATTTTATCTGTCATTTCCTGAATTAAAGCCTGAGCACTTTCACTTGTTATATCAAGCAATGGCCGAGTTGGTTGATACAAATATTTTTTCGCATTATCATCTGAAAATTGGACAAACTCTTTCTTTAAATCCTCATACGTGTTTTTATTTGGCATAACCACTCCTGTTAGTTCTCTTTAAGTCTATACCCAAACTCCTTTGAAAGGTAAGTTTGGGTATAGAGAAACGCCTCATAAGTGGACATAAAACACCCAGGCATACCTAACGTAACCCAGGCAGGCAGTGGGAACATAAACTTTATATCACTAAAATATCAATGCATAAAGGTTGCATCTTGAAACGACATCGGTATATATTCTCCGGTAAAAGACAGGAAAAGGTGTATTTCTATGGACAAGTCAAACGTTTTGCCTCTATCAGCAACACACGAACAAATAAATCGACTACACGACAGCATAAGCGAACAAGTACTGGGTCAAAAAAACCTTATCACAAAATTATTGGTTGCCTTATTAGCCGATGGCCATTTATTGCTTGAAGGCGCGCCAGGGCTAGCCAAAACAAAAGCTGCTAAAGCATTAGCCACCGCCATTGAAGGCGATTATAACCGAATACAGTTCACTCCCGATTTATTACCAGGCGATCTTACCGGCACTGAAATTTATCGCCCCAATGATGCCAGCTTTGTTTTTCAACCCGGTCCTATTTTTAGCAATTTAGTCTTAGCCGATGAAATTAACCGAGCGCCTGCCAAAGTACAATCCGCCTTGCTCGAAGCCATGGCAGAACGTCAAACAACCGTTGGTAATAAAACCTACTCATTACCTAATTTATTCGTCGTAATGGCAACACAAAACCCCATTGAGCAAGAAGGCACTTACCCATTGCCGGAAGCGCAGCTGGACAGGTTTTTAATGCTGGTTAAAATTGATTATCCTCACGCATCCACCGAGCATGCAATTTTAAAATTGGCTCGACAAGAAGCCAGTCAAACAACAAACGAAACTAAGCCATCCATTACCGTATCCCAGCAAGTTATTTTTGCTGCGCGCAAACAGGTATTGGACGTTCACGTAAGTGAAAGCATTGAAAAATATATGGTTGATTTAATTTTAGCCACTCGAACGCCTGAAAAATACTCCAGCGCCTTAGCCAAATTAATACGATTTGGCGCAAGCCCGCGTGCCACCATCGCACTTGATCGCTGCGCCAAAGCCAATGCTTGGCTTGAACAGCGCGATCATGTAACGCCTGGCGACATCCACGAAATCATCTATGGCGTACTTAGGCACCGTATCATTTTAAGTTTTGAAGCCGAAGCACAAGGCATTAGTACCGATGATGTGATCAGCCAGTTGCTCGATCTCGTTGCCATCCCATAAGGCTAGCCCAATGATCGCGCAAAACATAAATGGACTGACAACAACCCTTAAAGAACTACTAAGTTATCAGCGTTGCTATGTTAAAAAAACACCACCTAGAAAAGCAAAAGCCTCACAAGCAGGGCAGCATGTGTCCAGCATTAGAGGCCGCGGCATGGATTTTTCAGAAGTGAGAGCTTATCAAGCCGGAGATGACGTGCGCCAAATGGAGTGGCGAGTTACTGCGCGCACGGGTAAACCGCACATAAAGGTTTACCACGAAGAAAAAGAACGACCCGTCTTTATTTTAACGGACTATAACCCATCTATGTTTTTTGGAACGCGCGTCGCTTATAAATCCGTCATAGCATCACGCTTTTCTGCCATGCTCGCCTTTGCGGCTAGTCATAATGGCGATAAGGTCGGTGGTATGCTCTATTCCGGCGATAGCGTTAAAGACATACGCCCCAAAGCGCGAAAAAATGGCGTGCTACCACTGGTGCAACAACTGAGTTATTTTTCAAATCAGCCTTCTAAAACGGCTTGCGAGCTTGATACTATGCTGCTTCAATTACGCCAAGTGGTTAAACCTGGCGCTTTAATTTTTATTTTAAGTGACTTTGAACATTTGGGTGATTCAGCCCCCGCATTACTAAGCCGCCTTAATTTACGTGCTGACATTGTTTGCTGTTTAATAAGCGACCCTTTGGAAAGAAAAGCCCCAAAACCAGGCCGCTACGCCATTACCAACGGCGTAGATGAAATGACTCTAGACACCTCATCAAAACACATACAGGAAAAATACAATGCCAATTACCAACAAAAGCTTAAGACAATGCAGCGTATGGTAAAACCGCATTGCTTAATTGAAATATCAACCGATGATGATCTCGATAACCATCTCTTTTCTGCCTTTTCATCTTCTGCTGGTTGGAGATAACCATGAGCCCTACCCACCTACAAGCGCTACATGACATTCAACAGGGCAAGCCTATTGGTATTTGGCCTTTGGCCTACGGCTGGTATTTATTGATAATTGGCATTTCTTGTAGCGTCGTTGCCCTAAGCCTATTAGCACGCCACGCTTATAAAGCAAGAAAACCAAAACAATTAGCGCTTAAAAGATTAAAAGCACTTGAAGCCCTTTATCTAAAGGATCCCAATCCCAGCGACATGGCTTATCAATTAACGGTGCTGCTTAAACGTGTATGCTTTGCCTATTACCCAAGAGAAAAGATTGCCTCACTTTATGGCAAAGAGTGGCAACACTTTATAGGCGATCATGAATGGGGAAAGACGTTACAACAATTAAGTTACCAAAAAAATACGCAAGCAGATCTCAGTGCTGTGTTTCCAGCCATTAAACGCTGGATAAAAACATGCAACAAGCGAGGTCGAAATGTTTGATTTTATAAGCGCGTATCTAAGCTGGCCTTGGGCACTACTCGCCCTGCCGCTACCTTATATAGTACAACGGTTCATGCCTGAACAAAAACAAGGCACGTGCCATGCTTTGCACGTACCCTTTTTTAAAAACATGCAAGCCTTATCTCAGCAAAACAAGTCATCAAACCCTATCAATCGATGGTTACTCTGGCTCATGTGGTGCTTTTTAATCATTGCACTTAGTGGCCCTCAAGCGATAGGTGAACCACTTCCAGAGCAAAAAGAAGGCCGCAACATCATGCTCGCGCTTGATTTGTCTGGCAGCATGGAACAAATGGACATGCAGTTAAATCAGCGCCCGGTAACTCGCTTAGCGGTTGTTAAAGTCGCAGCAAGCTCGTTCATTAAAAAACGCGTAGGCGATAGAATTGGCCTGGTTTTATTTGGTACCAATGCTTACTTGCAAACCCCGCTCACCTTTGATCGTACCACCGTGCAACAAATGCTCGAAGATGCCACCATTGGTTTGGCCGGCCAAACCACCTCCATTGGCGATGCCATTGCCTTGTCAGTCAAACGCTTAAAAGAGACCCCGCTTAAATCCCGCGTGTTGGTCCTATTAACCGATGGTTCAAATAATTCAGGCAATCTCGAGCCAATCAAGGCGGCAGAAATTGCTAAAAAATATCACATAAAAATATATACCATTGGCCTTGGCGCCGAGCAGCAAGTAATGAATGGTATTTTTGGGCCACAGATATACAATCCCTCACAAGACTTAGATGAAAGCTTGCTAAAAAAAATGGCTCACCTAACTGGCGGCAACTATTTTAGAGCCAAAGATTCAAAACAACTAAGTGCCATATATCAACAAATTAACGAACTTGAACCGGTAGAAATAAACGCCGAGCAATTTAGGCCTGTGTACTTGTATTACCCTATACCACTAACCATCGCCTTTTTTTGTTTTATCTTGTTTGGCTTTTTGCCTTCTTTTTCTAAGTTAGTTACCACGCGATTAAGGAAACAGCATGTTTAACATCGTGTCCATTCACTTTATTCGACCTGACTATTTTTGGGGCTTCCTTCCATTATTACTCTTAATGGTAACCCTACTAAAAACAAATTCAGCTCAAAATAACTGGCAGCAAGTGTGTGACGCCCACCTTATAAAAACGTTAATGGTAACGCTTGGCAAAAACACAAGACGATTATCATTACTGTTCCTCTTTATATTGGGCTCATTAATGATCATTGCCTTAGCGGGTCCCAGTTGGAAAAAGTTGCCTCAAAGTAGTTACATTAAACAACAAGCTACGGTCATTGTCCTTGATATGTCGAGTGCCATGAGTGCTACGGACATTAAACCATCACGCCTTCAGCGAGCAAAGTTTAAAATTCAAGATTTGTTAACCAATGCAAAAGATGGGCAAGCAGGCCTCATTGTTTTTACTGCTGAGGCTTTTTTGGTGTCACCCTTAACCAAAGATAATGAGACGCTGAAAAACTTATTAAATGAATTAACGCCTCAAGTCATGCCAATGGATGGCAGCAACTTGGCCGATGCCTTAAACCGCGCTGCTAAATTGATTAAACAAAGTGGCTACGACTCAGGAAATGTTTTAATTTTAACCGCCAATGGCGCAACGGCAAAGGACATTACGACAGCAAAACAACTCAGCATGGATAATATTCATGTCTCAACGTTAGGCATGGCAACCCCCTTAGGCGCCCCACTTTATGATGCCTATCATCAATCATTACAACGAATGAGCCGACTAGAAAGTGAAAGTTTAACCAAACTCAGTGACGCTGGTAACGGACTGTTCGTGCCTTTTTCAAACGATGGCACCGACATCAATCAATTGAGCCAATTTTTTAAGCAACAAGATGCTACCTACAAAAAACAAACCGAAAACCATGCCCTTTGGCAAGACGATGGCAAGTACCTTATTCTTTTACTGCTACCTCTGGCACTTTTATGTTTTAGGCGCGGCTTCATGGAGAATATAAGCTCATGAAAAGTACTAAACCACTTCTATTACTTTGTGCTTATTTAATATCAAACCAAGTCCTGGCAAGCAATGCATGGCAAACGCCGGATCAACAAGCCGCAAAATTATTAGCCCAAGGCAAAGCAAAGGAAGCAGAACGGTTGTTTGAAACGCCACATTGGCAAGGCGTTGCACAATTTAAATCAGCCCAGTATGAAAAAGCCATTAAAACGTTTGAATCACTGCCTAAATCTTCTCAAAGCAGTTATAACCTTGGCAATGCCTTAGCGCATACAGGAAAATACGAGAAAGCCATAAAGGCATATAATGATGCCATTAAGCGTTCAGCCACTAATAGCGATGCCATAGAAAATAAAAAGATCGTCGAAGACTTATTAAAAAAACAAAAAAAAGACAACAAAAGCAACAATAACAACGACCAAGACAAACAAAATCAAGACAAGCAAAATCAAGACAAACAAAATCAAGACAAACAAAATCAAGACAAAAAAAATAAAGACAAGCAAAATCAAGACAAACAAAATCAAGACAAACAAAATCAAGACAAGCA
>CAWVYD010000105.1:0-6716 GCA_963934185.1 uncultured Legionellaceae bacterium
TGTAACTAAATTTAGATTTGGCTTCTTCTTTTTAAGAAGGCAGATATAAATTTAGCTGGGCAAGTCCGCGGAGTGGGTGCGCCAGCAGATTTAAACTGCACATTGATACGTTGTAAAAGATGAGTTGTCACGCCAAAGTATTGCCCTCAAAGCCACATCAGGGCGCAAATTAAAATTTGATGCCGAATATATGACTGCCACTTAAAACCTATTGCGTTGTTCAAAAGTTAGCTTGCAAAACGAGCGAGTTCATATATATTTCCTAACCCTGAAGGGCTTCCATTACTCAAAATTCAGGCGGTTTTGTAGCTTACCGGCATGCCTAATGCCGTCATTTTATTAATCACGCCACAACCGGTCGTCGCTTCATTTTTTTTTGCAACTCATAACTCTTGCATGCATCGCATCACCGAGAATTCGTTGATGCCTTTGGATTGCCAGTTTGGATATATACCCAATGGGGATTATGCCGCCCATATTGCCGGTTTGTTTGCCACTCCATCCGCCCATTTGCCTTCACTTCGTCAATGTTCCGATTTCTCATCGGGGATGAGTTATCATTAATAACCGCATTAGCGCTATACCCGAACTCGCCTTTCCAAGGAGTATCGTTATAGCTTAGATTGTAAGAGGATTTACTATGGACATGAAAAAAGAAGCAGATAAAATT
Organism: uncultured Legionellaceae bacterium; assembly: GCA_963934185.1. Taxonomy (GTDB): domain Bacteria; phylum Pseudomonadota; class Gammaproteobacteria; order Legionellales; family Legionellaceae; genus CAWVYD01. The sequence continues at coordinate 671 of CAWVYD010000105.1, forward strand.
TATAGTCAAAATATTACAAAAACTCTAAAAATTAAAATGCTTAATGACCTATTGCTTGACTGTTATAATGAAATGGAAGCACAAGATCAAAATATGCACCCAGAAGTACAGCACCGAGCTTCAGAAGGATATAGAGTCATAAAAGATTATCTGAGAAAGCTCGAGTCAAGCAAGGAATTGTAATATATTTGATGTTTTAAGCGGCTATCCAGCTACTTTAATTTTCATCTGTCATGAACAGTTACTTATATGGCAGATTGAAATTTATGATAGCGCTTATTTTTTGTGCCATAAGTCTTTTAAATTGCAGGGCACAGCTCTTCTACGCACAAGATTTAAAAGGCTTATGGGTATATTAATTTCAAAATGGTTATGAAATATCATGGTGTACTATGCTCTGATATAGAGTATAAACGAATGCTTAAAACGATGATGCTAGAGAATAATTTTGAAAAATACTAATAAAAATAACCCCATGCATGGCGTTACCCTTGATAGGGTACTTAATCATCTTATAGATACCTATGGCTGGGATTTATTAGCGAAAAAAATAAAAATCAATTGTTTTATATCAAACCCGAGAGTTAAATCTAGTCTTAACTTCTTAAGAAAAACACCCTGGGCCAGAAATGAGGTTGAAAAACTTTATCTAGAATCACTTGAAAACAAATATTGATCATTTATTTAAAACATCAGAAAAGCATGGTCGAGCATTAAAATAATAATTAGGTCGTCTGATTGAATTTTAAACCCTGCCTGACGGCATTGTTCAAGCTTTTAAATCGATGATTCTATTTTGAATGCGCCATATCATCAGTAAGTTACTGTAATCAAACGGTCTCCCAGCACTTTTTTCAACGCTCGTTTTTCACCATTGGGCCACGTAATAATAACTTTATCGGCCATTAACGCATCTCCTATGCCAAACGTTAAAATACGGCTATTTTGAGATAAAAATGAAGTGCCTGTGCTTAATAATTGATGTTGTACTTTACCTTTAGAATAAACAGATATTTTACTGCCGATTGCCATCGCATTTATGCCGCCACGGCCTACCAATTTAAACCGTAAATAATGATTTTTTTTATTATTATTTTTGTAGAGCAACATTTGCGCCTTATCATCACGATTTGATAAAATCATGTCGACCGAACCATCATTATTTAAATCACCCAACGCAAGACCACGCCCTACACTCTCACTGTATACATGGTATTTTTTTGCCATGTTTTTATAGCGGCCATCAGCTTGCTTAACAAAAAAGGGATTAATACTACCAACCTTCATCAGCAACTCTTGGTTTTGATTTAAATCGCCTCCTTTAGCTGTGGGCCCATTAGCAATGAAAAATGACGGCTCCATTGAATTTTCAACATCAATCGTAGCAACCCCCCAGCCAAAACGTGTTTTATCCGCCATGCCATATTTTCTAATTTCATTTTTAAAGGAACGTCCATCTAAGTTTATCCATAACTGATTGGTATTACCCGTTGTAACAAACAAGTCCCAAAAACCATCTTGATTAACATCCATAACACTTACGCCCATGCCCGTGCCATACACATTTAACCCCATCCTTCGTGTTACGTTTGAAAACGTACCATTACCATTATTTTTATATAATTGACCTGTGCCAAAATCCTGAGAAATATATAAATCAACTAAATTATCATTATTAAAATCAAACCATACTGGCTGAAACGTAAAACCTCTGTTAGCCGCCAAGGTGTTTTCGTCTATTTTCAATAATTCTTCTGTTTGATGCTTCGTTCCACCAACACCCGCTTGCACGGTCACATCAACAAACTGTCCACCATCATTTCGATACAGCCTATCTCTTTCAGAACGACCATGAATGGCATTACCTCCTTCAACCCAAATTTCCCCATAGTTAGCAACAAATAAATCTAAATCACCATCACCATCAAAATCAGCCCATGACGCAGAGCTGCTTAAATCTGAATCGACTAAATTCATTTGTTTGGTGACATCTTTAAACTTTCCTTTACCTAAATTTTGGTACAGTTGATTTGACAACGGCTTACCAAACTTATCTTTATAATTAACCAGGTATAAATCAATCAACCCATCATTATTATAATCGCCCCATATACCTGCCATGGAATCAAGTGCTCCATCTATTCCAGACGCTTTGGTTACCTCTTTTAAGTTCATCCCACCCGTATTTTTGTATAATCGCGCGCCATGGTTTCCGGCCAATAACACATCACTTAAACCATCATTATCAAAATCCATAACCGATATACCTGAGCCAAACGAACTGTTAAACGTTGTAAAATCAAACTTCTCTTTGGACTTAACCGTTTTAACTAAGGTGAAGGGGGTGAAATTGTCAACTTGGACATTAGCGACCCCAGCATTTGTTTGTTGATAATGAACCAAGCAACCAACAAAAATACCAAGAAACGCAATCATACCGCTGATGCTTAAGCTTAACCGCCAGCCAACACTTCGCCCCATGACAAGCATGGCGAACGCGCTGATGGGTGCCATGGTAAGCAGTAAGGTGACACAAATGGCAAGGGGTAATCCTATTTGATAAAGCATTAAAACTAAAACAATATCGACAAACATGGGCACGGGCAAAAAGGTTCCTATTATTCCAGCCATAACAATATGGCCAATGGTTACCGTATCCCCAAGCAATAAATTTTGTAAAGGAAACAGGGCTAACAGTAAGGCGGCAAGAATGCCCATCACAATCATAAGAGGCAAGACTTGTTTAAACGTATAAAATAAATAATAGCGGTATCGATGCCAACAATAATGCAGCGACTGATGCCATGTTTCACTGGGCTTTTCTTCCTTTGGTTGTGGGCGGCTTACCTCAAACAAAGGTGCACTCACACCGCCAAACCGACGCGTTAAAAAGGGTAGTATGAGAAATAAAAAGCCAAAAACGACTCCGACTCTTAAGAAGCCTACTTCCATTGGGAACGTATAAAATATTATTGCCAAGCCAATAGGATTTAAACTAGGCGACGCAATTAGGGCGGTGAAGCTGGCATCATCGCTCACGCCTGATTTATTCAATCCTAAAGCAACCGGCGTGGCGCAATTAGCACATACGCCCAAAGGCATGCCAATCAACAATCCCGACAAGACACCTTGCCAGCCTTTTCTTGTTGCTCGCTGTCTAATCATAGCACTTTGCTCTAACAGCAAAAGAATGGCTGCAGAAAACAAAAAACCAAACGTCATACCAATCTTATTCGTATCAAACCAATCGATGGCTGCTCGCCAAAAAAGATCAAGTGGACTGAGCATATTATGCGTGACCAGCATCGCATCTTTGCTCAAAACACCGATGTCTCTATCAAGTAATTGCTGATTAGACGCGCGAAAGTACTCCAACAGTAAATCTGGATAGCGTGATAAAAACCAAAAAGAACAGACAACGCAAACAATAAAAACCATGGCTATTCGACGACGTTGGAACGTTTGATTCGTTTGACTCATTTCACAAGTAGCACTCACTGAATACACTCTTTAACAAGGATTGATATTCAATAGTATAGACTGTGAATATTAAAATAGAACGGGATTCATTTCCATTGGGTATATTGCGCGCGGCCATAAGCGTCGGTTTTTGAACGCTCTTATTTTTTTTGTGCCATAAGCCTTTTAAATTGCGGGGTATAGCGTATTCTACGCACAAGCCTTTAAAATGCTTATGGCGCGCAAAAGAATACGGTCAAAACCGCAATTTATGACCTCGTCTAGTACAGATGGGGCTTAAGAGGCTGTTAAAGTTGACTAAAATAACTTCTCGCCCTAAAATGAGCCTTATTGTTTTTTATATGCGAGCCTGGTTGAATGTTAGAAGTATTGTATTGGAATGGTATTATTCCGTTTAACGCATCTAAATTTGAAGAATATAAACCCCTTATTTTGCGATTACTATCAGGTGATACGAAAGGGGTTGATTTAGATCTAAAGCGAGCAAATAAGCATAAGATATACAGCGTTAAAATAAATGATGCGAACAGATTACTTTTTACTACCGTTAATCATCAAATTTTGTTGCTTGAAATTGTGCTTAATCATGACTATCAGAAGTCGCGTTTTTTACAATCAGGCGTATTAAAGGCATTTAAAGATAAACATGTGGATGAGCTTCAGCAAGTCCACTCCCCTATTTGGTTTGATGATATTAGTCTTGAAGCTCTTGACCTGCAAAGCGCTGAGCAAACAACTTCCACGGTTACTTATAAGCCAGTGATTCGCTATAACGATCAGTTTTTATCATTAACCCAAGAGCAATTTTTGACGTTAGAAGCACCTTATCCCATCCTTCTTCGTGGGCCTCCTGGCTCAGGTAAGTCACTGCTTGCCATTGAGCTCATTGCGCATGCAAGGAATGAGCGTGTGAGTGATGACAGCTTGCCGGTTGCATGTGTTTGCCGCTCAGTTGGGGTGCGTGACTATTTATCAAAACAGTATCAGCAAACGCCTGAGGCAATGAACGAAACACAAAACGTTGTTTTCTTAACCTACGATGATTTGCTGTTACATGTATGGAATCAATCTTTTAATCATACTGAAAACAAACCTTCGTTGGTCGATAAAACGGATTGCCTTGAATTCATTAATGACTATCGAATCAGAGCGCGCCGCATAGCGAAAAGCCAAGTGGAAGCATTAGGAGAACAGTTCTCAAATTGCGATGAAGATTTAATCTACCAAGAATTTTATTTAATCGCTACTTTAAGTTTGGAAGCGTATTTAGCCAAAGGTTCGAGGCAAACCCTTTTTACCGACGTAGATGAGCGCCGCGCTGTTTTTGATGTTTTTCAGCGTTATCAAAGGTACTTGCGTGAAACCAATGCCATTCATCCTGCTTTTTATGCGTGGGCGGGGCCTGTGCCGTTGTTTCGGAAAATGATTGTTGATGAAGCGCAAGATTTGTCTTTGTTACAACTTAAGCAGCTGTTAAGCGTGACAGAAAATTTTCAAATGGCTTGTGCGATGGATCCACATCAAAGTTTAACGGTATCTCATTCGCTTCGTGTTGCTTTAACCGAGTTACTTACTCAAGGGAGAGCTAAGCCATCATCCTATCAATTAACACGCACACACCGCTGTCCTAGAAACGTTGCGCAGATGGCAAATAAGATATTAGCGCTTAAAAATCATGTGTTTGATGGAGTAAGTGATAAATTTGAGCTAAAGCAAATTCAGTTAGATACGGATGAAAAAGAGGGCCATATTGACTGGCCGGATACATTGCCAAATGCAGGTGAAACACTTACTCAGATAAACGACATTAGACGCAAATATTCATTGAAAGAAACAGACGTCGCATTAATTGTCACTGCAGAAGACGTTGAGCGTATTAAAGAAGAGACGGGTTTAAAACTGGTCTTTAGCCCAGAAAGTATTAAAGGCTTGGAATATAAATGCGTTATCGTCTATGATCCTTTAAAAGGCTTAAATGCGCTTAATGAGCATTTACCTGGCCATTATGAGGATGGTGCGTTAACGATTAAAGGCAACCGTGCGAAAAAACAGAGCTCACCACAAAAAAAATCCGCTGTTGAGCTAAGCCCTCAATACGCGATTAAGTTAAATAAAGTCTTTGTTTCGCTAACACGAACCAGTCAGTATTTGGTGGTTTGGCAGTCAAGACAAGATAAAACGTTGTCACGGCTTATTGGCCATCTTAAAAGCGTGCTTTTACCACGGGCGAACTCTGCGTTACTGGCAACGTCTGAAAAAGCATCAGCGGAACCACTTTCCCTACCTAAGATGGTTGAAGCAACACGAGGAGATTGGCTTTCTGAATGCCTGAGAGTTTATTATTCTGGAAATAGTCAACAGGCTGAAAGTATCTATAAAGATCATCTTAAAGGCCTAAGTGACGCAACGTTTAGTGATTTTCTCGAAGGAGAAAATGCACTAAACACACAGATGAAACCTTCTGCGCTAGAGTCGCTTCCTGCTCAAAAAATCTCTTCTTGCTCACGCGATGTAAAAGCAAGTGGGAAGCCGTCGGCAAGCAGCGAAAATACAATGCATGCTAATA
>CAWVYD010000106.1:0-6536 GCA_963934185.1 uncultured Legionellaceae bacterium
TATAATCGTATTTATTCAAATTTTGAAAATACACAGTCTAAACACCCTGAAGTTATGCACTTACTCACGCACGATTTAAGAGAAATGATGTTAAGCCGTATTAGCAAAATAATATCCTTTAATAAATATAACCCGAGTGATCGTTTTCTCTCAGAGCTAGATTTAGAAATAACACGTGCTAGAGAAGTGGCAACCTATGAATATGCTATAAGCATTGATGAAGATTTATTGTCAAAAGAAGTTATCGCTGAGCGTAAAATTTCAATTGAAAAGCAACTTATAATTCGTAATCAATGTGACTGGATTTCATACCATTCAAATAAGCCTGATGAACATCAACAACCTGAATATGATGCGAAATTTGCACTGCTTATGTTAAGGCATAAGATTGTTATGCAAACAATATGCTTAGAAGGCTGGGGAATACATAGCCAATATACACCACATCTATTTCAAACAGGAACCGGACCAAGTGATGTAAGAACGGTGCCTGAGCGAGCGAATCAGCTTTTGGAACGGATCAATAATGCTTTTGAAGAACAAAATTTAGATCTTGAACATTTTCAAACAGCGAGAAAAGAGGTCGATAAAATTATAAAGGAATACACCCGAACAGGCCACTCATCAGAAACAAGCATCAAATTTTTTGACAAATTGAAAGACGAGCTAGCTTTACGACAGGGTTCCCTTCCCATTGAATCAATAATTGCTACCCCCTAAGCCCTTTAGAGAAAAATTTGATTGCACTTTCTGTCAAGTGAGTTGGCAATGGTTTATTAAAAAAGTCACTCGCTAGTGGCGTTGAACCCGCAGTAACTATAGAAATAGGCGAATTCATTTTAGGGGCTGTATTAAAAGCATTTTGATAAATGCTCATTTGCTTATCTTCCGGATACAAATGATACCCCTCCACCCCGCCTTCCAACAATTACTCTGAAAACTGCCTTGCCTGCGTCTTAATCGTATGCGCCTTTGAATCATGACTCTGCTCAAAGGTATTATATTCCTCATTCATTTTATCGAATGCGAACGTATCAACGTATTTTTGATTATCTTTGACATAGGCATGAAACACTCAAATCAAGAAAATAACTTCGCATACTACCCGTTAAACCTTAGCCAAAAATCAAAAGTGCGCCGGCTTTACACTTTGTGAGCCTACTCAACCCTTACGTAAAACAATAGACCAAAGAAAAGAAAATAAAGTCATCATGTGCTATAGTTATGTCATTAGAATTAAAATAAGACTTACCTGTCCTTAATTATACTAATTTAAATAACAGAATAATTGATGCGTAAGTCTAGCTCTTTACCACCTTGGGAGTTTGGCTATGACTAAAAGCATCGACAGTTTAGTAAATTTATTAATTGCAGTCGACGCCACGCAGGTTAATTTGCTCTTTGATGCATTAGCCCCTAATGACATTAAAATCATTCGCACTAAAGTACTGCCTCAAATAGACAATACTGAAAAAAGAATCCTTTTTAAAAAAAAACTTAATCAAAGTGAACAAGCACGGTCGAAAGGCAGTAATGACACACACATCATCCCTCACCTGATCGATCCAAACCCAACCATCGATACTCACCTAAATCATATTATTCAACAATTTATGCTTTTAATTTTATTGCAACTATCAGACAGTGAATCTAGGAAACTATTTTTTGAACGGATCACGGACGATGAATTATTTATCATTGAACAACGGCTCACCAACAAACCATTAAGTATTCACACTCAAGCCCTTTATGATGCGCTAACAAGCGAAAAAACAAAAAGAACTGCTCCATCACAACCCTTAAGTGAAATGGCGACTTATCGCTCATATTGGCGCGAAAAACGAAAAAACACCCCGTGGGAAACAAATCTATGGCACACCATATTAAAAAATATTAAGAAATCTATCGCAGAGGTAGATCAAGCAGCCCTTCATCCAGCAAACACAAAAGAAGCATCACAACCTTGGCATTTGATCATTTGGGTGGCCATAAAACAATTTTTCTCATATTTAAATCCTTTCAATTACATAAAATTAAACAAGGTTTTACCACTAAACGAAAAAATAGTACAAGACTTCACCGTTTGCTTAAACGAGTCAGAAGAAAATGAAATTAAAGAAATGGGTAAAAAAGCAGCCGTTAAAGCAGCCAAATCTTCAAAATCAGACACAGAATCAATACTGAACACTCGCGATATATCAACCATAAAAAAATCAATACACTCCCGTTTCGGCTTTGTATTAGCATCACAAATGGTTGCAGGTACAAAAGGCGATAAACACGATGATTTACATTCCGTTGCAGACTCATTTGCAATATCAACGGATAGCAATGAAACCACTAAGAACATTCGCTCAGGCATTAGTGGTGTCGTAAAAGGAAAAGAGAGCCCTTTAAAAGGTTCGCATAAGTTCTCAACTGGCGGAGCCCCTGAAATTATTACGTCATTTGAGGCAGCCGTTATAAACAAAGTATTAAAATCAAGTGAAGACTTTAAGCAATATGGTTTAGATTTTTCAGCAGATGAACTTAATCAAATAAAAATATTTGGCGATAACTTTTTAAAATCAAATGATTTAAATAACATTATATCAACGTTAGCAGATTCTTGTGGTGGCTATGACTTTACAGGAGAAGATGAACATCTCACGTATAAAAAATCAGAACACAATTTTGAAGAAAAACAAAATAAATTTATGCATCAGTGTGAATTAGCAAGCAAGGCTGTACAAAATTCTTGCGCAAAACTTGATGATGGAAATGCACTGTATTTAGAAACTGGCCTAGAAGGCCATGCAATGAAGTTATCCATAAAAAAGATAGGCAATACCCTTAAAATATCCTGTTACGATTCATCAGGCGCGCTTGAAAATACCGTAAACAGCAACAGTTTTTGGGGACTTATCACACTCTGGAAAATGAACTCATCTTCAAAAAGAAAAAATGCATTAAGCTTTACAATACCAGAAGAAAAACTGTATTCAAACGAAGGACAAACTTACCTTGCTGACTTACTTGAACTAAATAGTTATGCAAGTTGGGCAAAGGAATCTTTAGCGCATGATCTTGCTCATTCAACAAGAGAAAATAGAAGTAAAATGGGCTGGTTACAAGAAAAGCTTGCATTAAGACGCCAATCATTCATTTACCAAAATTACATCGATAAATTCACCTCCATTGAAGATAAAAACTCTCCGGCTAAATTTGATGACCTTTTACAATTACCGCAAAACACTGAAAATTGTTACGCCAAAAAGGCACTGTCTACTCAACTGTATGAACTAGGAAAATCCACCTACAAAAAACTTAGAATGGCGACTTTAATCGAGCAAAGAGAAGCTCTAATTAATGACGTTTGCACCACAAATAAAGAACCCAGCATAGGAGAAGCTCTAATACATTATGAATATCATGACATGCTCAAAAACATCAAACCAGAAATTTTATCTCCTGAAGAACTCCATAACGCATCAATGCGATTATGTGAGTTAAAAGATATCCCATCTACCGCATACTACCAGGATTTTTTTAACGAAATGATGCATGTACGAGAAGAACTGGTTAAAAATAATAGTAAAGAATCACAATTAGCCATTGATAGAATCGATATTAAGCTATCCAAACATGCGCAGGAATACTATCGTTACTTAAATCAAGGAAAGCGCCAAAAAGAAATCGATGCATTATTTGTGACGGATTTATGCCATACCGATCCTATGAAAGATTGGGATCCTAAAATAATGCCTTTTATAATTAGTGACGATAATAAAATCAATAAAGAAGCAATAAACAAAATCTCTGAATTTTCCGCATCTCAAGCATGGAAAGCCTCCTTACAACTTATTAATCATCAAATTAAAAAGACATCCATACCTGAAAGATACATAAAAACGTCAAGCAACCGCTTGTCAAATATGGGGCTCAGGCAAGCAAAAAAAACAGTAACGCTTAATGACTTAGCCAATGCAAACATTGTACGGTGCACGGAAGGGTTGGCTCGTAAAGAGATAATTAAAATTGAACTCAATATTAGCGGCAAACGAAAAGAAATTGATTTGGATACTTTTTTTTCACTGGTTGTAGACAATAAAGAGGCGCTAACCAATCATAAAGTAATCAACCTTTTAGATTGCTTAAGAAACTCATCGCCAGAAACAGAAAAGTCTTTTTTAACCTCGGTTTACACTTCGCAACGCGAAGAATTTAATCAGCAGCTTGATATCAAAATTAAAGATTCCTTGCAAAACTTAAACCTTTGCTTATCAAACTTAAAAGAACACAAAGTAACACTCTCAACGGCATTAAAACAATGCGAAAATAATCTATCAAAATTAAGTGAACAAATTAATAGAGAAAAAGAAAATAGTGATTTGGATAAAAAGCCTCTTCATATAATCGTATTAACTTCTCATTATGATTTATTAACCAAAGAAAAATCTCAATTAACTACCTTTCTTAATCAAATAGATGTGCAAATAAACCATCAAAGCCAACCACAAGAAATTAGTGGGTCTCCATACTTTACAATTAATAACGCCATCTTAATCGCTACAAATATTAAAAAAAATAATAAAGGCTATCAATCAATTAAGGAAGTCACTAATGCATTTGTCAAATCAGACAACACATTGACCTTATTAATAAATCAATCCAACCAAATAATCAATGACATAGAAACAAATAATATTGAAGAGCAAGAAAACATTCAAGAACGGAGACTTAATGACTACTGCAATCATACGGTTAAAACATATCTTCAATCAAATGATGAATATCAAATATTAAATGAACTGTCATTAGGGAAAATGGGAACTCATAAAGAGCGTCATAGTGGTGATTATAAAGACTCTTCCATAAGCGACACAGCAAGTACTTATTTAAAAGGATCTATCTTTGAAAAAATTCAAAGTTTAAATAAGAAACTTAAAAATGATGTTGAAGCTATCATTGAAAGAAACGTATTCCTTAACTTAGAACAGCCACAAAGAGAAAGTAACTATTTAATAGATGGATTTGGTTCTAAAAACAATCAATATATAAAAATCAATAAGATAGCTCAAACGCTTAGTCATCAATCCATTCCTCAAAGTATTAAAAATGAATGGGTAAAGGAAATGTTTTCTCTTTGGTTAAAACATCAAAACCCTGAACAATTATTTGAAGTTCAAAATTTCAGTGATTCATTAGCAATAAAAAGCATCAACCATTCATTTCATCAATTCATTGAAAAAAAAGCAAACATCGGTATTGAATCTCTTAAAAGTGCTCGCTATGTAATTGAACTAAACGAAAGCCACCTCACCTTATTCAAGTGCATGCCTGTTCAAGACATTAGTCTGAAAATGTATAAAGAAAAACGTGAAGAAGCGGGTAAAAAAATATTTTTTTCATTTAAAAAGTCAATGAAAGACTATGCTATTGAGACACCTCAAAAAAAATCACATGCCACGATAATTAATCAACTCAAAGGATCTGATTTAATTAGCAGACATAATAAGTCACTCATGCCAGGAAAGTTTAATGCGCCTAACGTATCATTTTTATCCGCACTGGATAGAGAAACATGTGGCTCAAATACCCTGACTTTTTTAAAAAACAATCCAATGCCTACACTGCCTATAGGCAATTTACAAAAAGATAATGAACAATACATTACTCAAGTTAAAAATCACCTTAATGCACTCAGTCAACAACCTGGCTTGGAAAATAAACAACAACGTATGTCACAGTTTTGTTTTCATGCAGCATCAGAGCTTTCCCAATTATCTAATGTTGTTCCAAATGAACTTAGCGCGGCATTAGCCAAGGTGATTATAAGCCAATATCAAGAAGAAGAAGATGGCACCGTTGATAACCAATTTATGACTCTAGAAAACACCCAAAGAACTCAAATATTATCATCTCTAATACAGCTTAGTTTATCGAGCCTAAGAATAAGTACCGCAGGTACGATACTTGTAAACCCCGAGTTTTACTCAATGATAAAGCAGTGGCAACGATTAATACTGCCTGAGAATAAAACGTTATCAGAAAAAATTTCAATGCTCTCTGCAGAGGGCACCGAACCTCTAGACATGGATTTACTGAACATCGTTGATAATGCCATTCATTTATCCCCTATCGGCTTAGAAGGACTTCATGAAGGTCAAAAAGGCTTACAAGCAGCATTAACAGCCTACGGAAGAGAAACAGTCATTGATCCTTCCCTCCGGAAATTAGCCGATAAGATGTACATGCGTAATGGTAAATCATTGCAAGCAAACCAATTTTTTGATTTTTATTCTAAGAAAGATTTTTTATTTTCCTCAGAAGGAATAAACAGTACTCAAGGAAGAGAATTTTTTAATCGTGCTTTACTTGATGCATTTCAAAATGCGAGTCAAAGTGAAAAACTTTCGTTATTTGAGTATTTAAATGAATTACAATTAAGCGATGAAATCACCGAGGATGCTACATGTAAATTAGTAACCCCTCATGCTGTCTTTTTAGAAACTTTAAAAGTTCCATTTTATAAAATTGCTTCATTTGAGATTAAT
>CAWVYD010000107.1:0-6524 GCA_963934185.1 uncultured Legionellaceae bacterium
GAATCTAAAACGGCTTTTGCTGAGGACGAATCTAAAGCGGTGAGTTTAAGACAGCCCCTACTTTAAATGAGGTAAAGGCGTTCGCGCTAAACACCAAACATCAACGGTTTTAGCGCCGTGTTTTTTAAGCGTGATGGCCAGTTGCTTAACGGTCGTGCCGGTGGTCATCACATCATCGATGATGGCTACATGCTTCGCTATGTGTTGATGCACACCAAAGGCATTCTTTATGTTGGCTTTTCTTTCGTTAAGAGGAAGTGACGATTGATCTTCCGTGATTCTAATTTTTTTTACCGATTGACTCATATCCTCAATGTTAGTTAGAAGGCTTAAGTGCTTTGCCAATGCCTGTGTTTGGTTATAGCCACGCACACGCATTTTTTTTGCCTGAAGTGGCACACAAATTAACGCTTCTGGCCATGGGGTTTGTTGATAATGCGCTCGAAGTTTGTGATGCATGAGCTGGGCTAATGCTTGGCTAAGGTGAAGTCCTTGATGATATTTAAGTTGTAAAATGGCGTCTTTGATTAAGGCATCGTAGCGAAAAGTTGGAATGGTTTGATGAATGGAACATCGCTTTTGCAGACATTGGCCACACTGTTGCTGAGTTAATAACTCAATACCGCAAGTGGGGCAATGCTGATGAATATAAGGCAGCCTTGCGAGGCATGGCCGGCAAAAGGCAAATAAATGAGCGCGCGGTCTCTGGCATAAGTAACAATAACGCGAAAACAGTAAATCTTGTGTTATGATTGCTATTTTTTTTAACATGGTTGGACGCTTACTGATGAAAGCTAATCCCATTGTTAACGCAATCGTTTTCAGATGTAAAGGCAGATATGATTTCTACGCATAACTCATTAGTTCATGCTCGTTTTTCAAGAGCGTCTCAATCTTATCAAGCACATGCCAAAATACAGCAAGAAATAGGTAAACGTTTGTCTGAACGCTTTGATTATTACACCATTGCGCCAACGCACGTGCTGGATTTGGGGGCAGGCACAGGCGTGTTTAGTCAGGCCTTAAAAAAACGTTTTGTAAGCGCTCGCATCACGGCGTTTGATTTATCAAGTGATATGTTAAGCCATCTCAAATCTACTTGGCGACGGCCCATTCATAAAGTCGCGGGAGACATGCAAACCTTGCCCTTTAAAACGAATACGTTCGATGTGATATATTCAAACCAAGTCATTCATTGGGCGAATGATTGCGCGAAATTATTTAAAGAAATTGAACGCGTGTTAACGCCTAGTGGTGTCTTTGTTTTTTCTACACTCGGGCCAGATACGTTTAAAGAAATCAGTGCGGCTTGGCAAGGCGCCGATAATTTTTCTCATGTCAATCAATTTCCCGACATGCACTCAGTTGGTGATGAATTAGTTAATGCCGGCTTTTCTGAACCAGTAATGGATATGGAGCGTATTTGTGTGCGCTATTCCAGCGTAAAGGCACTGGCAAAAGATTTGAAAGCCCAAGGGGTTCAGCACATTGGTAAGTCGGCGCGAAAGGGCTTAATGAGCCCGCGAGTATGGCGTCAATTTTCAGAAAACTATGAGGCTTTCCGTGACAGCGATAATTGCTTGCCGTTAAGTTATGAAGTGATCTATGGCCAGGCATGGGGGCAAGCACCAAAGCAGTCTATTAATCAAAAAGGTGAGGTTATTATTCCTCTTAGTAATCTTTTTAACGGTTAGTCGAGTAAAAACACCAAAGGTATTAAGATTAAAAAACCATAGCTTGACAGTAAAAAACAATTAATGAAGGCATTAAAATTGGCTTGCAGCAATACCTTTTTTTCAATCAATTTAAGGGCAATGGTCTCATTCATATTCATTGCTTGTTGAGTTGCTAGCAGTGATTTTAAATTGGGGTTACTTAAGGTTATGTTGGCCGCTAATGTATGATAATGAATCTGAGTTTGGCGGCTGGCTAGCATGCTCATCATCGCTATGCCAATCGAGCTCCCCATGCTGCGCGCTAGACTAAAAAGGCCAGAGGCTTCGCCTGTTTTTTGTTGTGAGAGGGTGGATAATGCCAACGTGGATACGGGTACAAAAAAGAACCCCATACCAATACCTTGAACAATACCATTCAGTATCATTGTAAATTCGCTGGTTCCTAATTGAAAAGAAGATAGCCACTGCCCGCCAATAAAGGAAATGAACAGCCCAAGAATTATCAATTTTTTAGGAGCAACTTTCTTCATAAGCACGGCAGCCATGGCCATGGTAAAAGCGCTGGCAAGTCCTCTTGGTGCCATAATCAGTCCTGTATAAGCAATGGGGTAGTTAAGCAAGTTTTCCAGCAACATGGGTTGTAAGGCAATAACGCCAAAAAGTGACACCATGTAGCCTAAAATTAAAACGCTGCAAATTGCAAAATTGCGATTAAAAAATATGGATAAATCGATGATGTTATCCTTAAATTTTAGTCCGCGCACAATAAAAATAAGACTTGTTAAAAGCATAAGGGTAAATAAGAAAGTTATAAAGGTTGATTCAAACCAATCGTGAGAATTGCCTTGGTCTAAAAATAATTGCAGTGAGGCGATGGTGATAATTAGCAGGCTTAGTCCGAGTTTATCAATGCTTTTTTTCTGCGATGGCGTTTGTTTGATAAAGGAAAGGGTTAACATAAAGGCAACGCAGCAAACAGGTAAATTAATAAAAAATATCCAGCGCCAACTTAGGGCTTCGGTAATGTAGCCGCCTAAGGTTGGACCAAGCACGGGCGCCACCATAACGCCCATGCCCCATAAAGCCATGGCTTTGCCTTGTTCATTTTTATCATACGTGTTACGCAAAATAAATTGTGACAGTGGTACTAAAGAGGCGCCAAATACGCCTTGCAAGGTTCGAAATATAACCATTTGCGATAAGGATAATGCCATGCCGCACAGCATGGAACTTAGGCAAAAACCGATAATATTGCCAATTAATAACGTTCTTTGCCCCAAGCGTTCAATAAGCCAGCCGGTTAAAGGCATTAAAATGGCAGCAGAAACAATGTAGGAGGTTAATACCCAGGTGATCTCTTCCGTATTAGCGCCAAGGCTGCCCATCATTGGCGGCAGAGCGACATTGACTATGGTCATGTCGAGTACTTCTAAAATAGTCACTAACATGACGGTTAGGGTTATTAAATATTTAGTTCGTTTTGTGATTTTTTTTGGTGAATTCATTTTTGAGCGTTTGGCTGTGTATGAATGCTCACGCGCGCGCTTGCGCCCAAAATTAAGGCGGTGTTTGTGGGGGCTAAGACAATTGTTATAGGGATCCGTTGAGTGACTTTAACCCAATTTCCAGCAGCGTTTTCAGCGGGTAGCAATGAAAAGCTGCCGCCAGTCGCCGGGCTAATGCTTTCAACATGACCTACTAACGTTGTGTTTGGATGCATGTCTAAAGTAATGGTGGCTGATTGTCCTACTTTAATTTTTCCAACCTGCGTCTCTTTGTAATTGGCTTCAATCCACCAAGTACTTTGATCGATAATACTAAACACGCTTTGTCCCTGTTTAATCATATTGCCTGGTCGCATAAATAGTTGAGCAATTTTTCCTGCGCTAGGAGCGTAAATATTACGATACGTTAAATTTAATTGGGCTTGTTCAAACATGGCATAGGCATATTTTAAATGCGCTTTATCTTTGCTTAAAGAAAGCAAGGTTTGTTGATATTGATTTCTTCGAGCAGTAAGTGCGGCCGAGCTAACGGTAAACTGGGTTGAATTTTTGTCACCTTCGGCCAATGAGGCGCGGCCATTTTTAACCAATGCTTCAATGCGAAGCGTATTTTTTTTGTCGAGTAAAAACTGTGCTTTGGCTTGTGTAATGGCTGTTTTAGCCATATTCAAGGCTTCTTTATTACTTTTAAGAGTGAACTTAGCGATATTAATGTCAGCATTTGCTTTTTTTAAAGCAATCGTCAATGGCTTATCATCGATGCGAAACAGCAAATCACCTTTTTTAACGTATTGATTATTTTTAACCAGAAGCTCGCTTAATTGCCCGCTTATGTTGGCATTAATGTCGGTTCGGTGCGCGCTTAAATACGCGTTATCTGTGCTGGGATTATCTTCTAAATGTTGCCAGTAAGTGTATGAAGCACTTCCAATCGATACTAATAATAAGCTAATGACGGATTTAGAGACTGAATTCATATTGGTTTTATAGGCATTTAAAAAAAGAGCGTCAAGCAGTATACCCATCATGGAGAAAGACTGACAATTAACCATAGCAATTAGTTAGCCAACGACGTAAAATATTACTTATATAAACGAGTAGGATTTAACATGAATTTAAATAAACATGAAATTGATAAAGCGTATGTGAGTGAACATGATGTGTTTTTGCATCAGTTTGATAAAGATCATCCAGAAAAATCCGCCTCTCAGGAAAAAGAAATCGCAAAACATCAAAAGCTTCATGCGTTAAGAGATGGTGTTGAGGTTCCCGCAAAGGTATCGTTGCTTAAGAAAGTTTTCCGAGTGGTTTGGGGTTAATCCAGCTCATGGGAAAAGCAAGATATTCGCACAGTATGTGGTTAAGGCTAAGGGCGGTAGGCATTACATTTATTACGTCCAGCAAGCTTATTTTGCTTAATTTACGTAATAAAGAAGCCAAAGCCAGTGGTTTTGACGCGATATTACAAGAATGGTCAGATAAATTAATTCGACTCGTCGATGCAAAGGTGAGTGTTAATAATCCTTATGACGTTTGTTTGAAGCCAGGTGAACGCTATATTTTAATGTGTAATCACACCAGTTTGTACGATATCCCGCTGTCTTATCAAGCGTTTCCTAATGCCAGCGTACGTATGCTTGCAAAGAAAGAGTTATCCAAAATACCCGTATTTGGTCGTTCAATGACCGTTGCTAGCTTTCCGTTTATTGACAGAAAAGACAGGCGTCAAGCCATTCAAGATTTAAACGTAGCCAAAAAATTAATGGAGCAAGGCATTGTTATATGGATTGCGCCGGAAGGCACTCGTTCAATGGACGGTGAACTTCATGCGTTTAAAAAAGGCGCGTTTATAACAGCCATTCAAGCCAAAGCGTCGATTATTCCTTTAGCTATTAATGGCGCATTCGAACTTTATGACAAACCCAGCAAAAAATTAACGCTTGGCCAAACCATATCACTCACCATAGGCCAGCCCATTGATGCAAAGACTTATGCCAAACATGACAAAGACAGTCTCCTTGAAGATGCCTATAACGCAATGCAGGCATTACTCAAGCCATAGTGTTTGTAGTTTTTCCATTGAACGTTCTGACAACACAACGTTTGTTTTACCAAATGATTCCCATTTTGTAATGCTGCTGACGCTAACATTTAATAGTTGCGCGCAGGCAGTTTTCGTAAGCGCCAATTCATTTCTACGTTTTTTTAGTGATTCTCCGGTGATAGGGAGAGGTGTTTGAATGAGTTCAGGCTTTTTTTCTTCGTTAAAGGCAGCCCTTATTTCTGCTGATTCGTCCATATCAAAATCAAAAATGCTGCTTATGTCTACTGATGACAATCGTTTGCTGCTAGTAGATTGGCTTGAAGTAATCTCTGCCATTGCTTGACTAATATCGACCATTTCACTGTGATCAACCGCTCTTAATGTAAATAAATTTTCTGGTTCGCTGTCTAATCGGGCACCAATGCCATAGAGCACTGCCGCCACGTGTTTACACATAACCGCCCAATCAGGGCAATCACACGTTAGAGTGATTTCTTTAAATTGTGGAAAGAGCCCTTCACTGAGGTGGCATACGACGTCCATGACGCCATCTGATAATTTGCCAGCTAAGAGTTCAAGCACCGAACATACTTTGCCTTGGCATTTGTTTTTTATGGATTCCCATTTTTTAATTGGAATGGGTTTGATAGAGAGCTTGACGTTATATAAAACACTGCCAACAACAATGGCTTTTACTTCATGCTGTTTAATTTCTAAATGGCAGACTGAGCCATTACGTGCATAGGTTCTGCCTCGAGGCAGGCGGTTTTCATAATCATTGAAAGATTCAATGTGCTCACACCACGCTTTACCCCAAAAGGTTTTAGAAATTTTACGTCCTTCAATCAGAACAGGCTTAATGTTTTGTCCTTTTTTTCTTAATTTATTCATTTGTTTTTCAGCGTTTGCACGTCGCGTGGCAACAGACACGTATTTGGGAAACCAGCTCATATACTCTTCCTATTGCTTTTTCAGTTTGGGCATCGTGTTTTGATAAAAAAAACATTAATAATACACTAAAAGATAAAAGAGACCAAAGCAGAAAAAATAATGCTTTACCTTGCTTTTTGAGGCTTAAATTAAAGCACGTTGATTTTTATTTGTTTCCGGCATGTAATGGCGCATATATATTGTTGATTCAACGCTGTGGAGTTTTTAAATGCCCCTATTATCTGAGAAAGCTGCCACATTAAGTTTTAATGGCACTGATACCATTTATACGCGCTTTTAGGCAGCCGTTAACAATAAAGGTTCGAGAGGATAAAAAAGTAATAAACAAAGCTTTTTATTTGGCTTTAG
>CAWVYD010000108.1:0-6456 GCA_963934185.1 uncultured Legionellaceae bacterium
GGTATGTATTGTCAACACGGCCTAGGGGCTATTGACAATTGGTCGCGTAATTAAAAGAAGTGTATTTTTTAGACTTTAGTGCTTTAAACGTGCTAAAAAAAGCAGAGAGTTAGCTGGCTCCCTTTAGTGTTTTTTTATAAGTTTAAAGCAATAAAGGCACAAAATTCGCTTTCAAGCATTAGGGTATGAATTGTCAACAGCCCCTAGTATTACCCTATTTATTATTGAGATTTACGTACCCGTAAATACCATTCAGACAAAAGTCGAACTTGCTTGCTTGTGTAACCTTTATCAATCATGCGATTGATAAAGTCTTCATGTTTTTTCTTGTCATTTTTACTGGCTTTGGCATTGAAAGAAATAACCGGCAGTAAATCTTCCGTATTAGTAAACATTTTTTTCTCAATGACGCTACGCAGTTTTTCATAACTGTTCCAGGCAGGGTTATTACCTTGATTATTAGCCCGGGCGCGTAACACAAAATTAACCACTTCATTACGGAAATCTTTGGGGTTACTTATGCCGGCTGGCTTTTCAATCTTTTCGAGTTCTTGATTTAAAAGGGCTCGGTCAAAGATTTCACCTGTGTCAGAATCTCGGTAGTCTTGATCTTGTATCCAAAAGTCTGCATAGGTTACGTAGCGATCAAAAATATTTTGCCCATATTCGGAATAAGATTCTAAATAGGCGGTTTGAATTTCTTTGCCGATGAATTCAACGTATTTAGGTGTGAGATGTTCTTTAATAAAACCTAAATATTTATCGGAAACTTCTTGAGGATATTGTTCTTGTTCGATTTGTTTTTCGAGCACATACAATAAGTGAACTGGGTTAGCAGCAATTTCTACTTGATCGAAGTTAAACACTTTTGACATGATTTTAAAGGCAAAACGTGTTGAAATACCATTCATTCCTTCATCAACGCCAGCAAAATCTTTGTACTCTTGGTAAGACTTGGCTTTAGGATCGGTATCTTTTAACGATTCACCATTATAGACGCGCATTTTAGAAAACATGCTGGAATTTTGTGGGTCTTTTAATCGCGTTAAAATTGAAAATTGTGCGAGCATTTTTAAGGTACCAGGTGCGCAAGGTGCTTTAGATAAAGAGCTAGTATTAATTAATTTTTGATAAATTTTAATTTCTTCTGAAATTCTTAAGCAATAAGGAACTTGAACGATGTTAATTCTATCAATGAAGGCTTCATTGTTTTTATTATTTCTAAATGTTTGCCATTCAGACTCATTTGAGTGAGCTAAAATAACGCCTTCAAAAGGGATGGCCGACAAACCTTCTGTTGCGTTGTAGTTACCTTCTTGTGTGGCAGTTAAAAGTGGATGAAGCACTTTAATTGGTGCTTTAAACATTTCAACAAATTCCATCAAGCCTCGGTTTGCTAAGCATAAGCCGCCTGAGTAGCTGTAAGCATCTGGATCGTTTTGAGAAAATTCTTCAAGTTTACGAATGTCCACTTTACCAACAAGAGATGAGATGTCTTGATTGTTTTCATCGCCTGGTTCAGTTTTTGAGATGGCAATTTGCTTTAAACGTGAAGGGTAAATTTTAATGACTTTAAACTGCGTAACATCGCCATTAAATTCTTTTAAACGTTTACCAGCCCAAGGAGACATGATGTTGCGCATGTAGCGTTTTGGAATATTAAATTTATTTTCAAGTACACTGCTGTCATTAGCATTTGAAAATAATGATAAAGGAGATTCAAAAACAGGGGAGTCTTTAATTGCGTAAAATGGTTCTACTTCCATTAAGTCTTTTAATTTTTCAGCAAGTGATGACTTACCACCACCAACGGGTCCTAGGAGGTATAAAATTTGTTTGGTTTCTTCAAGACCTTGCGCAGCGTGTGTTAAAAAACCAACGATTTGTTCGATAGGATTTTCCATGCCGTAAAAATCTTCAAAGGCTTTGTAGCGTGCGATGATTTTGTTAGAGAATATTCGGCTTAGGATAGGATCGTTACGAGTGTCAACCATCGTTGGTTTGCCAATGGCTTTAAGAAGTCTCTCTGCAGGATTAGCGTAAGCACTTGGATCCTTTTTACATAGATCTAAATATTCGTGCAGGCTTAATTCTTCTTCTTTGTCTTCAATAAAGCGTATTTTATAACCATCTAAAAATTTAGTTGTGCTCATTTAAAGCTCCCTATTCCTAATTTATTCACTGTGATATGACAACTCATTACAAAAATGAATTTTCAAAATCGACTTTACAAACAGTATATACCCAAGCTTCGTTAAAATGCGAACTTTAAGCTTACGTTTTTAATCGTCTATGGAGCCGTTTATTGACGTGTGTAAATGTCACATCTTAATCGAGCTTTGATATATTATCCCTGTTATGATTGTCTGTAAAAATGATAAGTAATACTTAATTATTGAGGTAGGTATGTCTGAACTAGCTGTTAAAACCATACGCCGTCAGGATTATAAACCATCAGGTTTTATTGTTGACTCGATTAATTTATGTTTTGATCTATTCGATGAACACGCCATTGTTACAAATTTAATGACAATAACGAATTTAGACGTTGGACAATCTTTATTTTTAAATGGTGAATCGTTAGAACTGGTATCAATTTTAATGGATGATAAATTGCTGGACTATTCATTGTTTGAAACAAATGATGAAGGTTTGACAATTAACCAAACACCTAATGAGTTTACCCTTGAAATAGTAACGAAAATTTTTCCACAAAAAAACACTCAGCTTTCTGGCCTGTATCGTTCGCACGCTTTATTTTGTACTCAATGTGAGGCGCAAGGCTTTAGAAGGATCTCGTATTTTTTAGATAGGTCAGATGTCTTAAGTACCTACAGCACTAAAATCATAGCCAATAAAGAAAAGTATCCCGTATTACTTTCAAATGGAAACCTTATTGATAAAGGTGACATTGATGAAAATCGTCATTGGGTTCTTTGGCAAGATCCTTTTAAAAAACCTTGTTACTTGTTTGCCTTGGTAGCAGGTAATTTAGAGTGTATCGATGACCATTATATTACTCAGTCTAAACGACGGGTTGTATTGAAAATTTTTGTTGAAAAAGGTAATGAAGATAAATGTCATCATGCCATGGTTTCATTAAAAAAATCGATGGCTTGGGATGAAAAAGTGTATGGCTGTGAATACGACTTAGACATTTTTATGATTGTTGCAGTTAGTGATTTCAATATGGGCGCCATGGAAAACAAAGGCCTAAATATCTTTAATACAAAATACATTTTAGCCGATGAACGAAGTGCAACGGATGATGATTTTGCGGGCATTGAAGGTGTGGTCGCTCATGAATATTTTCACAATTGGACCGGCAATCGAATTACTTGTCGTGACTGGTTTCAATTAAGTTTAAAAGAAGGTTTAACCGTTTTTCGCGATCAAGAATTTTCTCGTGACATGAATTCACGCAGTGTTAATCGTATTGGTGATGTTAAAGTCTTGCGCGCCCATCAGTTTCCTGAAGATGCTGGCCCGATGGCTCATCCGGTGAGACCAGAGGCGTACATAGAAATTAATAATTTTTATACCTCAACCATTTATAACAAGGGCGCTGAAGTTATTCGTATGCAGCATACATTGTTAGGTGAACGTGGTTATCGTAAAGGTATGGATTTGTATTTTGATCGACACGATGGCCAAGCGGTAACCATTAATGATTTTGTTGCTTCTATGGAAGATGCGAATGATATCGACTGGACACAGTTAAAACGTTGGTATTCGCAAGCAGGAACACCTGAAGTAAAAGCGCGAGTGACTATTAAAGAGGGAACATTGACCTTAAAATTAAATCAATACTGTCGACCCACACCAGGCCAAGAAGAAAAATTGCCTTTTTATATGCCTATTAAGTTCTCTATTTTTTCAAAAGAAGGCAAGGCATACGAGCTTAAGGATGAATTAATTATCTTGAAGGAAGAAAAACAGGAATTTACTTTTGAGAATATTGACGATGGAGCCATTATTTCATTATTGAGAGATTTTTCTGCACCGATTATTTTATCTTTCAATCAAAGTGATGATGATTTGTTGGTCTTAATTAAACATGAAACGGATGGGTTTGCTCGCTTTGAGGCCATGCAAAAATTTCAGCGCCGTCAGTTGCATTCAATCATGAAGCAGGACAGTAACGATGAAACAATGACGCTTAATGACTCTGTTGGGCAATTATTCCATACGTTATTAACTCAGGAAAATATGGACACTGCGTTAAAGGCTGAGTTGCTTCAGCCGTTAGATTTTGAATCCATTATAAATGGGCTTAAAGACGTTGATGTTCAAGCAGTGCTTCGTGCGAGAGATTTTTATGTGGAACACATTGCGGATGTTTGCCATGAACCAATGCTTAGTGCGTACCAATTTTTACACCAACAAACGATTTCTCAAACGAAAAATGAAAAGATTATTGGTCAAAGAAAATTAAAAAATGTCTTACTGTCTTATTTGCGTAAACAAGACGAGCATATACATTTATTACAATCTCAGTTTAATGATGCATTAAATATGACGGATGAGATTGCTGCCTATAAATTATTAGTAAACTGTCGAGGAGAGGTTGCTGAGCACGCGAATACATGTTTTTATGCTAAGTGGTCTTCTCAAGAGCTGGTATTAGATAAATGGTTTGCTGTTCAAGCAATGGCGAAGCATGATGGGGTCATTAATGATGTGAATAAATTAATGATGCATACGGATTTTAGTTTAAATAATCCTAATAAGGTACGGGCATTAATTTCAAGTTTTTCGATGGCAAATCCTCGTTATTTTCATACGAAAGCGGGTTATGAGTTATTGGAAAAAGTCATTCTTGATTTAGATGCAATTAACCCTCAAACAGCGGCAAGACTTGTTACACCCTTTACACGCTGGCGTCGATACAGTGAGTCTTTGCAAGCGTTGATGAAAGCATCGCTTGAGCGTATTTTATCGCAAGATAAGTTGTCAAAAGATACGTTTGAAATTGTCAGTAAGTCTTTAGAAGAATAGTGAGGTAGGGAGTTTAACCTAAGATGGCGAAGCCAGTATCTTTAAATACTGGCTTCTATTTGAAGCTCCGTTTTGAGAAATCCTTTCTCAGTCTTCATCCTTGTACCGCATCTTGCAGTATGCAATTCCTTTTGCGAATGTTCTTTTCCTTAAGAACAACTCCAATCTAGCAATTAGCCCGGTTGCTGGCAAGGCAGTCATATGCCTTAACCTTTTGACAAACATTAACGATAAATAGTATTAATTTAATTTAAACAATAGGTTATAAATATTTTGACGAATAATTCATCGCTTGCCTTGCCGGATCTCTTACTCTAATTAGAGAGATCTCTTACAAAATAAATGCTGACATTGATGAACAATTGAATGAAATAATACATATTAAAGCAAAGTGTTATGAAATTTAGATAGAAATAGATTGTTGTCTCTTCACATCATTAGATGCGATGAAGAGACAAAGGTTTATGAAAGGTTATGCGTTTTCAAGTGTTTTTTTTTTGAGAAGTTATTTTTAGTTACTTTATTTTTTTGAGGCTCTTCAACCGTTATTTTTTTTGCATCAAGTAACTCATCCGGCATAGTGACATTGAGTTCAAGTACGCTGTGATCGCCCATTTTATCAATTTGAACTTTCACTTGGTCTTTATCGATGTCGACGTACTTACTGATTACATCCAAAATTTCTTGCTGTAATTGTGGTAAGTAGTTTGGCGCATTTTGTTTTTGTCGTTCGTGAGAAATTATTATCTGCAAGCGCTCTCTAGCAACGTTGGCAGTGGTCTTCTTTTTTCTAAGAAAGTTAAATAGGCTCATGCGGTTGCCTCCTCGGTGTTTTTACCAAACAATCTTTGGAATATGCCCCTGCGTTCGACCGTTGTAAATCGGATGGGGAGCTCCTCGTTTCCTAATAATCGATTAACGGCATCACGGTAAGCATGTCCAGCATTACTAACATCATCAAACGTTACGGGAATGCCTAGGTTGGATGCTTTTAATACCGCTTTAGACTCAGGAATAACGCCAAGCAGTGGAATGGCTAAAATATCTTGGATATCGACAACAGAAAGCATTTCGCCGTTTTCAACACGTTCCGGTGAATAGCGGGTTACTAGTAGGTGTTCTTTAATCGGCTCTAGGCCTTCAATGGCACGTTTGGTTTTGCTAGCAAGAATACCCAGGATTCTATCGGAATCTCGTACTGATGATACTTCGGGATTGGTGACAACAACCGCAATATCTGCATAATACATGGCCATCAAAGCACCTGTTTCAATGCCTGCTGGTGAGTCACAAACAATGTATTCAAAATCTTTTGAAAGCTGCACCATGATTTTACCAACGCCTTCAAGATTAAGAGCATCTTTATCACGTGTTTGCGAAGCAGGTAATAGATAAAGTTGACTGACACGTTTGTCTTTAATTAATGCTTGATTTAAAGTTGCTTCTTCATTGATAACA
>CAWVYD010000109.1:0-6451 GCA_963934185.1 uncultured Legionellaceae bacterium
AAGATTGAATTCAATGCCTTGCGCAAGCGGCATAGTCTTTGAATAATTGATGGTGTTGGTTTGCCGTCGCATGTAGCCTTTCCATGCATCCGAGCCAGACTCACGGCCACCGCCAGTGTCTTTTTCGCCGCCAAATGCGCCGCCAATTTCTGCGCCAGAGGTGCCAATGTTAATGTTTGCAATGCCGCAATCACTGCCCAGCACACTTAAAAAGCGTTCGGCATGTTGCAAATCTTTAGTAAATAATGCAGATGACAAACCTTGTCTTACGCCATTTTGAAAGCCTATGGCTTGATCTAAATCGCTGTATGACATCACGTATAAAATCGGCGCAAACGTTTCGTGTTGCACAATCTCTGCGTCATTAGTTAAACCAGTAATGATGGTTGGCTCAACGTAAAAACCATTGCCTTCTATTTTTTTACCGCCAAACGCAACGCTGCCGCCGGCATTGATTGCTTTACTGATGGACGCTTCAAATTGCTCAACTGAACCGGCATCAATGATTGGCCCCATTAGGTTTTTGGTATCAAGTGGATCGCCAATCGTTACTTGCTTATAACCGCTAACTATTTTTTCAAGCACTTCGTTATAACGAGACTCATGAATGAACACACGGCGCGTACTGGTGCAACGCTGTCCAGCGGTGCCTACGGCGCCAAAAACAATCGCGGGAATGGCTAACTTTAAATCTGCCGTTTCATCGACAATTAATGCGTTGTTGCCACCAAGCTCTAAGATGGAACTGGCAAGACGTTCCGCAACAATTTGTGCCACGTGTCGACCTGTTTTAGTTGACCCTGTGAAAGAAATTAAAGGCAAGCGTGTGTCTTTAACAAATTTTTCTGCCAATGGAACTTTATCAGTAACAATATAACTGAAAATAGCAGGACAATCGTTTTCGATTAAGACTTGTTTACAAATGTGTTGAACTGCCACCGCCGTTAAAGGGGTTTTCTCAGAAGGTTTCCAAACACAAGCGTTGCCGCAAATGGCTGCTAAAAAGGCATTCCATGCCCAAACAGCTACAGGAAAATTAAACGCTGAAATAATACCAACGACACCGTAGGGATGCCATTGCTCATACATACGATGCTGCTCACGCTCAGAATGCATGGTGTTGCCATACATCATGCGAGATTGACCCACAGCAAAGTCAGCAATATCTATCATCTCTTGAACTTCGCCGTCACCTTCTTGCTTTGATTTACCCATTTCAAGCGATACCAGGCTACCCAACGCGTCTTTATGCTTACGAAGTGCATCACCCATTTGACGAACAATGTCACCACGTTTTGGCGCTGGCACTTCACGCCACTCTAAAAATGCATTTTGAGCACCTTCAATCACTGTTTGATAATCTTGCTCGCTGCATAAAGTAACTTGGCTAATGGCTTCACCATGAATAGGGCTAAATGATGTAATGGTTTTACTCACATCCTTTGACTGCCATTTATGACCTAGTTGAGCACCCGCATTTACAGGCTCAATGCCGATTGTTTTTAAAAAATCCATTACGACTCCTAACATTCGTTAATAATTTATTCCGAATAGACCCAAAATCCTTAGAAAGGCATGGTTTAGCCTTCAATATTATCTCCCCACTAAAATTATTAAATAAGTAACGTTTCAATAAAGAGTTTATGCGTACATTGAGAAAAGAGAAATCGTTCAGCTTTGATTTTTATGACGCAGTAATGTCTAGACCTTACGCAGGAATAAAAATCAAAACTGAACGATTTATCGAAACTCAAACCATGCCTTTCTAAGGACTTTGGGTATATATCCTATCAGCTACGCGGGTCAAAAACATCTCGCACTTTATCCGCTAGCAAATTGATAGAAATAACAAATAAAAACATGAACATAAATGCTGCAAGCATTGGCCACCATACCACTGGTTCACGCGCAAGTTCCAAACGTGCCCCATTGATCATATTGCCCCAGCTAATGGTCAGCGGCGATACGCCAACGCCGATGTATGACAATACCGCTTCAGCGAGCACCAGCGAGCTAAAGTCTAGCACTACCGCAATGATGATTAAGTGCATCACATTAGGTAATACGTGACGCTGCAAAATAACTCGCGTTGAACTGCCAAGCGCTTTAGCGGCTTGAATGTAATCCATCTCACGCAATTTTAATGTTTCTGCGCGCAGTACTCGGCACAAACCGGTCCAGCCAGTTAACCCTAAAATCAAACAGAGCGCCACCAAGCGTGCATCCGCTCGTGCCATTAAAGAGCTAAACATGTCGGCGTGATTTGAAATAAAAACCTGCATTGATAAAATGCTTGCAGCAATCAGTAATACCCCTGGAATGGAGCTAATGGTGATGTATAGGTATTGGATTAGATCATCCACTTTGCCGCCGAAATAAC
Source organism: uncultured Legionellaceae bacterium (assembly GCA_963934185.1). Lineage (GTDB taxonomy): Bacteria > Pseudomonadota > Gammaproteobacteria > Legionellales > Legionellaceae > CAWVYD01. The sequence continues at coordinate 2,381 of CAWVYD010000109.1, forward strand.
CAGCGCTTAAACCTAAAATCAAAGCAAAAGGCAGCGTTACTAGCGTAGTTATCAAACCAATAACCAGGCCGGTGCGAATGCTTTTAATGGTTTGATAAAACACGTCCTGACCAACCTTGTCAGTGCCAAATAAATGAAATTGGACCTCGAGGAAAATGCATGAAATCGCGACAAACATAATAATACCCGTAAACACAAAAGGAAAAAGGGCTAACCTTTCGTCTCTTACTTTTTTTCTAAACATTTTAAAAGCACTAAACAAAAATATGGATATACATAACGCATATATAAGCGAAAAAAGTATTTGCTTCGTCATCACCACGTTTCGTTGATGCAACGTTTTTACGTTTGAATTGATACCAATGAGTCTTGGGTAATATTGACCACCAGAAGCGCGAACTTCTTTTGAAAAAGAACGCAAAGCCAATGGCGCAGAATAGGTTTTTTCCTGTGCGAGCGAACGTTTGCCAAACATAAGGTCAAGAACACTTTGTGTTTTTGCCGAATAGTGAGGCGCACTTGACGCATTTTTAGCGCTTAATTGCCGTTGAAAATGAATTGAATCCAACAAAGCAATGGTTAAGTAAAAGGCCAGTACACTTAGTGTGACCATAACGATTTGATACGATACTAAACGTTTCATCGCTTGACGATTGATTGGCTTTCGCATGCCTTTGATAACAAAAAGACTAAGCAAGCCAAAGGATAAAAACAACAAAATATCCGAACCTAAAAAAACAAACCGTACCATTCTTCTTGTTCCTATTTTAATTGAATACGAGGATCAACCAAGGTGTAAGAAAGATCCGTTAGCATTAAACCAACAATGTACAAAATGGATCCTAAAAACACCATCACTCGCACCACTGCAAAATCTTGCTGACCAATGGCATCTATCACGTAGCTACCAAGCCCAGGAATACCAAAAAACGATTCTAAAATTAAGCTGCCCAAAAACAGTGACGGAATTATCACGACAATACCGGTTAAAATAGGGATCATTGCATTTTTTAACACATGGACAAACAGCACGCGCGTATCACTTAAGCCTTTGGCTTTAGCAGTGCGTACATAATCTTTTTCAAGCTCTTCCAAAAACAACGTTCGATACCATCTGGCGCCGCTGCCTAATCCGCCAAGCACCCCTACAATTACTGGTAGGATCATAAATTTAATACTTAACATTCCATCACTAAAGCCGGAGATAGGCATGAGACGAAGTATTTTACCTAAAAAATATTGACCGCCAATGATGTAAAATAAACTTGAAATAGACATCATGACAATGCAAACAACTACCCCTGCTAAATCCAAATAGGTGCTCCGAAAAAACGCCATGCACATCGCCCAAAAAATATTAATCAGTACGCCAATCATCAAAATGGGCACGGCTACCATTAAACTTGGCCACAGACGCTCAGTCACATCAAAACTAATGTCTCGACCCCCATCAGACATGCCAAAATCAAACACAAACAATTTTAATGATTTTTGAAAATAGAGCGTATCCGTTATCGCCTTCGCGCCCTTTGACGTATGATTATAAAATAAGGGCTTGTCATAGTTATGTGTTTGCTTCCATTTATTAATGGCATTTTGCGTCACGTATTTTTGACCGAGTTGCATTCGCGCCATATCATCTGGTGAATTCACCATAAAAAAAAGTGAGAACGTTATAAAATTAACCCCCATTAAAATGGGCACCATATAAAGTAATCGACGAATCAAATAAGCCAGCATTATACATCCCTATATTTTTTAGGTGCTTGATGAGCGCGTTTGTAATAAGCCAAACTTACCGGCAACGCACTTAAGGCAATAGCAAACAATAATAAAAACACCGGCCAAATAATTGGCACGTTCCATTGTTTTTGCTTTTGAGCACGGCTTACTGCATCAATGTTTAAATAACGCAAACTACCCACACCAATAGGCGAGGCTTTGGTTGGACTGATCCATGTTTGTTTCAATGAAAACTGTTTTGGAAAGTAACCCCAAAGCCAAGGGGCATCGCGTTGTAACATCGCAACCATTTTAGCAATAAGTTCATCGCGTTTTATTCCATTGGGTAATTGCCGCATTTTAATAAAAAGCGCATCAAATTTCTTATTCTCATAGTTTGCTACATTCTCACCATGATGTTTTACTTTGCCATTCGTTGATAAAAATAAAAATAAAAAGTTTTCAGGATCCGGATAATCCGCATTCCAGCCCCATGAATAAATTTGCGACTTTCCAGTACGCATCTTCTGTTGAAAACGATTGTACTGCGTGGCGCGAATGTTTAATGACAATCCTAATTTACGAAATTGTTTACGAAGCCATGAGAAATACGCTTTTTCTTCCGGGCCACTACCGCCCGGCACGTCGTAATTTAAGATAAGCGGCTTGCCTGTTTTCGCATTTCGACCTTTTGGGTAACCTGCCTGTGATAATAATTTTATTGCCTGGTTAATGCCTTTTCGTTTAAGGCCCATCGGCCCCCATTGATACACATAAGGATTCATACCCTTTTTATTGGCTTGATGACCGCGGATCCCTGGCGGTATTGGTCCCTGCGCAATAGCGCCGCGCCCATTTAAAAAAATGGATACGTACTCTTCATAATTAATGGCAATGGAAATGGCTTGCCGCAATTTAATTGCAGCCTCACTGTTGCCTCCCACCACATCATCCAGCATGTTAAAGCCCATGTAAAAAATGCTCGGCTCAACACTGCTTTGTAGACGTATGCCTTTTTGTTTCATGCTCGGCGTTAACATTGCTACGCCTTTAGGGCTCACGGCAATGGCTTGATCAAAACTGTCATTACCCACGCCCGAAAAATCATAATAGCCTTGCAAGAATTTATTCCAGTGAGGAATACTTTCTTTTTCAAGTGAAAATAAAATTTTGTCATACATCGGTAAACGCTTGCCTGCATCCTTCAAATACCCCTTAGCCTTATCGTCTTCGCTGCCATCTGAAGGGTAAAAGGTTTCATGGTAATTGGGGTTTTTCTTCATGACCATGCGTCTGTTAGGATTATTTTCAACCAACATAAATGGCCCCGTACCCACCGGATACCAATTTAAACTGATGTTGCGATCTTTCATACCTTTCTGCTGATAAAAATCAGTCGCTTCAAAAGGCATCGGCGCAAAAAAAGGCATAGCAAGCCAGTAAATAAATTGCGGGTATTTATTATGAATCGTTATTTGATAATGGTAGTTGTCAATTTGCTTAATACCACTAAACGACATCGCTTTAAGGTCTACTTTGGTTTTCTCTTTTCGAAACGCTGTAAGCTTTTCTGAAAAGATTTTAAATCCCACAATGTGCTCTGCCATTAAACTGGCAATCGGCGAACTGTTTTTTGGATCAGCCAAACGTTTTATTTGAAATAAAAAATCATCCGCAACCAATTCACGCGTACCTGTCCGCTTAAAATCAGATAACGCATTCACATCATTTGCTTCTAAAAAATTTTCCTTTAAGGGAATGTATTGATAAGCGCCCTTCTTTGTCTTTGCAAAAGCCGGATGAGGCTGATAATAAATGCCTTGTTTTAGCTCAAAGGTATATTGACTGTAATGCTTGCCATCCTTCTTATAGTAAGCGATATCTGGCAGCTTGGTTAATACCTGAGGCACCAGTTGATAAGGTCGTTTCAAATAATGATACGTAAGTGCGGGTTCATAAATTTGATTTAAAAAGAGGTATTCATTACTCGAATAGGATTTAGCCGGATCAAAGGTTTTTGGCTGTTCAGAAAAAGAGGTAAACAATGTTTTTTGTTTCACTTCCGATGACGTATACGGCGAATTCATCGGCCCATCACCACATGCCACTAAAAACAGACTAATAAAACAAAGCTTATAAAATATTCGATGCATTCCGTTGTCAAATCCCAAAGAGGAGAATTTTGGCATAAAATTGCCACATAAAAGACTTAAAAACAATGATACTTCGCGCGGGCATAAATTATGGTTTTCGACTTGTTCTTTTGTGTGTCATCCGTGTTTTTAATTTTGTGCGTAGAACGACTATGCCATGCCATTAAAAACACGGATGACTCAAAAAATGACGTCG
>CAWVYD010000110.1:0-6444 GCA_963934185.1 uncultured Legionellaceae bacterium
AGAAAAATGCCAAACCAAAAGCAGGAGTTTATGATTGGTTGTGGCGTTCTTAACACAATGACCAGCCTTGGTATACCAGATAGTTTTAAAATTGCCTAGATCCGCCTATTGAAATGGTGGTGACTATTACTGAAACAAAGCCGCTAGGTGTTGCACTTCACTTGTGAAAAGGCGAAGATTTAAAGCCTATCCCATTATTGGTTTTAATTTCCACAATTTTGCTAATATATTCCTTGGCAATTTTACTTAATTCGCCATCTTTCAATGCTCCTACTTCATCTTTAGTAAATGGGGCATAGAATTTATTTTTAGCATACTTCAGTAATTTTTTTGCTGCTTCCAATTTTGTGTTTTTTTCATATGGCTTTTGATTGGAGAATAAACTTAGCATGCTTCGCCACCTATACAAATCCTGTGTATTACTTGTCCGTTTTTGAATGTAAATCATTAACTTACCAGGCAGCTCATCGTTATCTGCGCAGTGCGTAACTATTGGGATACGATCTGTTGAAGGAGATGATGACTCAGGGCTTACCGTACCGCAAAGTGAAACTGTTCTCTGAACGACTTGAGCCAAACCGTCCCCTCCTGGGTCCGTTTGTTCGATGCATGGCTTTCTGGCCGTTAAATATCTGGAAATTTCTTTTTTAGCTCCTTTAATAAAAGAGGGAATAGGCCTTGAGCCATCGCTAATTATATCAACTAAACTTTTAGTATGATTTACTGCTATAAACGAACCAGAAAAATAGGCTCCAGCATCTAGGTTATAATGCTGAGTGTCTGCTCTTACTGCATGTGTTGGGTTAGGATCTTTTTCTGGATTATCTGACAAAATATTATGACCGCAATAAACCTTAACAGAACTATTTCCTTGTCTTACCGTTGAAAAACCTCCTGGTCTTGTATCAGTTACTGCTGATATTTCATCGGCCGTTAATGAGGTTCCAGCTTTAATTTTTTCATTAAGGGCTTTATCGGTCATTGGTAAATCAGCATGTGCCACCCATGCAGGATTGAGTGGATCATCAATTTTTATGATGTAGGGTAGTGAGCGAACATACCCTGCATATGCTTTTATTTTATCAATAAGGTATGGTGTATTGTCTTTTGAACTTAACAATTTTACAACGAACTTCGTCAAATAAAGTTCAGCATTTGTAGCATGTTCGGTATTAAAACTGTAGTGATTGCTCCATGCTTCAAGTGTCTGTGTTTTAACAGAATCGATATCTTTAAATATCCAGGCACCTCCATTTTTAATAATTCTAAGCAAGGACGCTACATTAGCCTCAGTATTTAGGTTATCCCCACTTAATAAATCAATAAGATCTAAAAAATCTTTTTCATGATTACCTTTTATGACATGTATCTGGGGCGTGCTGCCTTTATCTGCTTGCTTTAAGATGATTAGCTCATCGAGGATTAACGAGCTAGCTGGTTTATCACTTTCATCTTGCCCTCGGTCAATAAGGTCGCCTGCAATAATTAGGGTATCTAAGGGTGTTAAACGCTTTAAAACGGCCTTAAATGCTCTAATTTCCCCATGAACATCGCCAATGACGTACACATTGCCCGCCTCTTGCTCAGAGCTTGTCTTTAAAACTAAAATATCAGAACTTAACATAACACCACCAAATCAAACCCTTTTTTGATTATAGACCATATTTGTAGGCCTTGCTCCATTCTTCAGCCAAAAGCCTATTACGCCACTAATTGGGTACTGTCGCAAGAAATTAATAATCATAAGGGATCTTTTTCGGTTCTTCTGCGCATCGGTTGGTAGTTTAACCAGTGCTGGATAAAAGTTACAATGCGACATATAAATTAAAACGTCGCATAAGTCATAAGTCAAATCACCCTTCCATTGGATATAAAATTGCTTGAAGTTGTCTCTCGACGTATTGATGCGTAAGTGTAATGACCTTAGTGATTATACTTTTAAGGGTATGTGCGCTACCCTAAAACGTGATTAATGACGACTGTAATGTCTCACGTTAAAAACGCTTCTTTATCTCGCGTTCAGTGAAACAAAACATTACAAATGGCCTTTGCATCATTCCGTATGATTCATAAAACCCCATTAATGCCTTTTTGTTGGCAAGTCAGCTAGCAATGCTGGTATTATTGTACAATGGTATGCTACTGATTGGGACACGTTATAAATGCCAAACCCGAGTGAAATAATGCACGCGATTTTATGATAGACACCAGCGATGATGGCTGTGCCGACTGCGGTTAGGCGGTGGGTGATAATGGCAATGCCTACTATACTTCGCGCGGGTATAATTCAGCAGTGGCCGTTGGTCAGGTGTGCAAAACCATTGCCAATGCTTGGCTGGCTGACGCGAAGTAATTAATTAAGGAATTAACATGTTAAATGAAACTCAACAAACTGAAATCAAAAAATTCTTTTTAAACGTGCTAAAAAGCATGCTTGATACACCAAAAAATAGAAGAGACAGTCAAAACAGTTCAACCATTGGCAATGAAGAAGCAATCGCTTTTAGAAAAAGCCATAATATCTTTAACAGTGATGCAAAAATACTGCTTAATGCTTATCGAAAAGCACTGGCGGCCACCAACAATGAAACGTTAAAAAATGGTTTGGACTTTGAAGAAATCAAACAGTTTATAACCGAGTATCAAACAAACACGCTCAACAAAGAGTTATTTGAAAAGATTATTTTTAATGAAACAACCCCTTTAGCAACATCAAACGCAAATGACACCCTATGGCCAATGGTTAATGCAAACATTGATCGTCTTGATTCTGAACTTAAGGTAGATAACTTCCAAGAAAAATACGCTCAAGAACTTAAGATAGCAAAAGCGTCTCTAATAACCATCGGTATTGCAGGGCTCATTGGCCTATCCATTTTCGGATTAGCGCAAGCGTTTTCTTCTGGTGCCGACACACTCTCATCAGCGCCTAGTAACACATCCTTTAAATAATATTTAAAACCAATAGGGGCTCTTAAAAATTAAGCCCCCCCCTGCATTTTCAACATTAAAAACTGTTCATACCGCCCATATCATCTTTATCTGTTTCAATTTCAATGTTGTTATCAGTATCTAAGGTATGATCTTCGCTCATTCGAATTTTGAGCCTTAAATTATTTCGTGAGTCGGCAAACTTTAACGCGTTTTCTTGATCAATTTCACCATTTTGATACAAATCAAATAGGGCTTGGTCAAACGTTTGCATACCTGCTTCACGACTACGTTCCATCACTTCCTTAATTTCTTCAATTTTGTTTTTCTCAATTAAATCTGAAATATAAGGTGAGTTAATTAAGATTTCAACCGCAGGCACACGCTTTTGTTTTAAACCAGGAATAAGGCGCTGTGAAATAATGGCGCGTAAATTTAATGATAAATCGATTAACAGTTGATGACGCGCATCTTCAGGGAAGAAATTAAGGATACGATCCATCGTTTGGTTCGCATTGTTCGCATGCAAAGTAGACAAACATAAATGCCCAGTTTCTGCATAGGCAATCGCATTTTGCATGCGAAGTTTATCGCGGATTTCACCGATTAAAATCACGTCTGGCGCTTGGCGCATTGCATTTTTAAGTGCGCTATCAAAAGAATGCGTATCCAGCCCTACTTCGCGTTGATCGACAATGGATTTTTTTTGTTGATGGATAAATTCAATCGGATCTTCAATCATCAAAATATGACCACGATGATTACTATTACGGTGATCAATCATCGATGCAAGTGACGTAGACTTACCCGAGCTGGTTGCACCTACAACCAAAATCAAACCTCTCATTTCCATGATAATGTCTTTTAATATCGGAGGAAGGTTCAAACTCTCAAGGCTTGGAATCTCAGGTTTTATGTAGCGAATAACCATTGAGACTTCATTTTTTTGCCGGAAAACATTAACACGAAAACGGCCTAATCCCGGCAATGATATCGCCATGTTCAATTCTAAATTATCATCAAATTCTTTTTGTTGTTTATCCGTCATAATGGAATAAGCCATTTGCCTTGACTGCTGTGACGTAAGCGCAGCCTTACCGACCGGGTTCATTAATCCTTCAACTTTCATATTAATCGGCGCGTCTACTGTAAAAAATAAATCCGAAGCATCTTTATCAACCATCAATTTAAAAAATGGAGTTACATCCATGATATTCCTTTTGCTTAATTGACAATACTTTCACAGTGCGCTTTTTTCACGTATGATTCAACCATTACCTAAGGATATAAGGTATAAACTCAAACCCCATGGAAAAACATAGACTACTAACGAACACCACTCAGCCAGTAAGAACCATTGCAGCTTGTTATTTTACTGTTTTAAGTATTATTGCAACCTCAATGATCCAACTCATGCTTTTTCTCTTAGGTATGAGCGATCTGGTTCCTATTTTTATGAGCTTCCTACTTGCCATACCCATTGCATGGCTAAGTGGCCTTATTTTTGGCCTAAAAATCATTTCGTCTAAAAAAAATTGGCATTGTTTTTTGTTGGGTATGTTATTAATCTTATTCGCTCTGCCCGTTTATGATTTATGCCTACTCTTTCTACTGCAAAAAATCCACCCTAATATGTATAGCTTAGGCCACGGTTTAAAAGACAGCCTCACACTTTACTTATTAATTATCATCTACAGTTTCATACTGATTGGCTCTTGGCTCATACTATTAAGCGGCGCTGCGGCTCTTTTTCTTCGCAATATATTTGCACCCAACGTTATCAAACACGCAAGCCAATTAGAACAAATCTACAAAGACAAGCAACCGAAAAAATAGCGTTAAAAAACTCAACATAGGAATGGTCATGTACCGATGTTTCTCCAAAATGCGTGTTTTAGGCAAAAAGATTTTTCATGTGTAAATATCACCGTATAACATTCGCATTTTGAAGGAATTTAGGTATTTATAGCCAAACTCCTGGGAAAGGCGAGTTTTAGCCTTCGATATTATCTCGCCACTAAAGTGTTAAAACATTACCATCACCAGTGATGCTGCTGCTTTAATAATTTAGTGGGAAATAATCTCTTTGGCTAAATAAATTAAATAAGTCATATTAAAAACAAAGCTAGGCGATTTGTCGAAGCTCAAAACCCGAATTGGCAAGGAGTTTGGCCATAGGAAGTAACAACAAACACGGAAAGCAGTTAGCCATTTAAATAATGACTGCCTAAAGTAATAAAAAGGATATAAGGATGCCTAAAGCTCTATTTAAAAATCAGCGATGGTTGGCTTGCGCTTACATGTTAAGCACGAGCTTACTTACTACATTATTAGCCATCAGTGCGCTGTCGCTCATTGGTTTATCTGAATTACTCCCTCTAAAAAACAGTTTATTATTAGCAAGCCTGCTTGCCATTACCATAGGCTTAATAAAAAATCGAACTATTTTGAACACGCAATACAATTACAAACGAGCCTTTATGATTGGTATGGGGTTATTTTTACTGATTTTACCTCTGTTTGATATTGGCGCCCTATTCATGATGCAAAATCAATTTCATGGTACCGATGTTTTACATTCACAGTGGTCTGAATACATGACTTTATACATCATCATCTTAATTTATAGCTTTCTTTTTATCGGCAGCTGGCTATCGCTCATCAGCGGTTTATTATTCATGGGATTTAATCAACTGTTTTTAACGAAACCAAACTCACACGTTTATCAAACATTAATACATTAACTCAGAGAAAATTTAATGATTGGCGTTTGCTCATTTGGTTTGTCCTTAGTTTGGCGTACCATCCAATCTCAGATCAAACGCTATAAAATAGATTCTGAACTTTAATAATCATGCCGTACGCCTAAGAGTATTTTCGAACGATAGTAGGATGGAGTTTTCTTAAAAATTTAATTCCTTAATTTAAGTGAAGTGTCGGCACTAAAAAAACCACATCTTCATATCTATTGGGTATAGGTATTTCAATTCATTTAAATTTACAACCATATTAATACCCTTGAGTAATGTAACAAATATGAAAAGCTTACTCGACACAAGGTTAATCAAGAAGCATTTAGGGTTTTTAAAGAGCATACCATGCGTTAAGTGCTACACTTTGTTTATGACCAGAAAAAAACGTTTATTAATTTAAGTATGTGTCAAAGTTTAACAAGGGAACTTCTATGCCAACCATTACTGAGTACAAAGAATCATTAAAAAACATTGATAATCAAAACAGTTTGTTACCATTGTTTGAAATCATTGAGGACGTATTTAAACGAAGAGATAGCAAAGCCTTACTTTTACATAACCAAAAGACTATTGACGATATTGACCTAAATACTTACGAAAAAATCCTTTATGAAAGTTATCAAAAAAAAGAGCGTCTAGCCAGTGAGTACGCCTGTGAGCCTACTCATTCAATTTCAGAATATGAGCGAAAAATAGAGCGAAGAGAGGCGTTGTTTCCTAACCCTAAAATTGCTCAAAGTGTGGCGCTTGTTAAATAGAT
>CAWVYD010000111.1:0-6345 GCA_963934185.1 uncultured Legionellaceae bacterium
TCTTTGCCGAACTCGCTAAATCAGAGGGTGTTGCACTTCAGTGTTGAATGGGCGTGAGACTAAAATAGAAAGCATTCAACAGTTTAAAAAAGGAATTTTATATTTAGGGATATCCTATTCAATAACGTTGGATGACACGGCTTTTTTAAATGAAAAGGAAGTTTATTTGTTTGGTTCAATGCTGCATTTTTTTCTTTTGCATCATGTGGAAATTAATCACTTTCTAATAACAAACATTCACTGCGTTCATAACGAGAAGACATTTAAATGGCAGGCTGCTAATGGCAAGGTGTCAAAGTGGTAGGAGTGTTGCGACAAAAAAAAATTAAAGCCAGTACTGAATTGTTCCAGTTTTTAAGGTTACTTGAAGCACAATCAAAGAATGAACGCATTAAGAATAAAAAAATAACATTGACGTGTTCCGACAGTATGTCGTTTCCTAGCAGTGATTTTTTAATCATGGATGAAACGAATGACAGCCTAACTTTAGAATTAAATTTTATGGGGTTGTTTGGCGTTGATGGTTGTTTGCCAAATTTTTTTAATGATGTATTGCATGCGGAAAGTGAGAGTTCACAGCGAATAAAAGATTTTTTAAACATATTTCATCATCAGATTAATACCTTGTTTTATAAAGCATGGAAAAGTCAGAGGCCAGATATTAGCCTTGAACTTGGTAGTAATGTTTGGCTTTCTTTCCTTGCCAAGTTGGTGCCGAGAATGGACGTTGAAAGTGATCCTCTTGAATTAGGTGAGCATTTGATTGGCCATCGTCGAACGCTTACGTCGTTGCATAAAATGCTGTCTCTTTTGTTTTCTGCCTATGCGATAAGCATTCATACGCTGCAGCCTAGCTGGTGTTTTTTAAACAGTGATAATTATTTAGGTCAATTTGAAATGATATTGGGTGACAATGTTATTTTAGGTGAGCAATATTTAGCGGCTTCTCAAGCATTAAATATTCAGTTTGGGCCCATGACGATTACTGAGTTTTCACAATTAAAAAAATCAAAAGAATACATTATGAATTTGGTTCATAGATACATCGATATATTCCCACACGTTACCTTGTCGGCGTTAGTGCTTCATTTACCTTCAAGGATTCGCCTTGGTATTGAAACACTTCCTTTAGGCCAAGGAATGCCGTTAGGCGAGCAACAGCAACAAGTTAATCATCGTTTTTAATCATTCTTTTCTTGCTATGGATAAAACGTTTAAAAAGAAAGTTGAATGTGCTTATCGACTTCTAATTGCTCAATATTTTCCAGTGGGTGTTTAGGTTTATCAACAAAAAATAATGATAAGTTGTCAGTTTCTAAGGCTTGTCTATAGGTAATGGTTGATGTTTTATAGTAAGGGTTTTCATAAGCTTGATGTAATTGATAGCCACCGTAGGCAATGGTTCCTATGGCAAAAGTAAGTAATAACACGGGAATAATCATTGGTTGAGCTAAAATAAACAGGCCTAACGAAGCGGTTAGGCTGATTATTCCGGCAACAATGATTAATTGTGGAACAATCGCTTCGGAGTAATCTTTGCTGTATTCGACCCAGTCGGTTAAAGGCGTATTAAGACACGAAACGTTACTGCCTTGATACATAAATGAAAAGAGAGCTAATGCCAGCGTTTCATTTCCTTCATGCCACGCGGTTGTGATTAATGTTAAACATTTTTCTTTATTCTTATCTAAAAAATGTTTAATAAAGAGTGTGTTTTTCTCATTATGATAACGGTTATCTAATAGCCGTTTAAACCATGCTGTTTCTTGTTGCTGGCTTGAAAATAAAGAATGAGTGTTGATTTCATATAAAAAATTATCGTCATTAGCGGTTTTAAGTTGTTTTAACATTTCAATTTTTTGCTCTAATTTTTCCTGTATAAAATCAAGAGGTAATTCATCCGTTAGTTGTTTGGGCTGATTTAAAAAAATAATAAACCAAAAGATACCAGGTAAAAGAAAATCGACATGCGTCAAAGTTTGAAGAGAAGGATTTTCCTTGGTTTGTTCAAATAACCAAGTAATAAAATCAGAGGTGTCTATGGGTATAAAAATATTGCGTAATGCTAATTGTTCATCTAATCGATTAACAAGACTGCGTGTTTTGGTTAGTGCGTCAGATTCTTCGTGGATAAATGATTGTTTTTGATAATCTGCAATGATGGCGGATTGTTGTATTTTTTTTAACTCTCGTCCTTTAATCCAGCAATTCATTAGAGGCTCATTTTGGTTGAAAAGGTCAACCATTTCTTGATGATGTGAGGTAATCCATTTTTGATGTAAATCATAAATTTGTTCGTTGGTTAGCATGGATAATGCCGCGGGATCTTCAAGTAATATCTTACAAACAGAAAAATATTTTTGGCACAGCTTAAAGGTGTTTTTATACAGAGGCTTTTTAAAGGTTTGCTTTTTATAAAATTCTTCAAAAAACTCAATAGATAATTCACAAAACATAAAGAGGATGTGGGCGCTTGGTTGTGCTGTAGTTTCAAATATTTGTAAAAGGTTTGTTGCCAGTGTTTTAGGGTTAATTGTGTGTCTTAATTGTTGCGTTACCGCTAATAATTCTATGTCATTTGTCTCTGGGAGAATGCTTATATCACTGGATAGTGTCGCATTATGAGTGTTGTCATTTGTTGTTAAGAATTTGATTAAGTTTTGATAATGGTTGTAACGCGACATGAGTAAAGGGTTTTTCTTAATTTCGCTTAGTGTTTCAGGGTGCGTAATAATTATCTGATTTAATTGGTAACCGTTTAAGTAGGGTTTCTCTTTTTCAGAATTTATAATTTCACGAAGGAATGTTTTATTTTTAATGCAACCCTGTGCGATGTGAAAGTTATTTTTAAAGTAGTGGCGGCGGGGTGATTTAAAGTAGGCTATTAATGCCTGTGACTGACAGTTTAGTATGTCAATTAACTTGTTTTCAAACGTTGAGAATTTATTTAATAAGCCTTTGTTGTTGATGACTAACATGGCTACGCCAGTATGTTTTTGAGCAAGCTTAGATAATTCAATAAAATTTAGGTTTGAGAGTTCTTTGACGGGTGGTGTATGATTTTTTTCTTGAATTGCTATGTGATGAATAAACAGCGCTTTTAGCTTAGGGCTGTTTTCCAGTAAGATAAGAAATGCTTGTCCAGAGTAGCCTTGTTTTAAATGATGGTAATAGATTTCGTGCAGGTCAATACTCTTTAGAAAAGGATTATCATAAGGAAAAAAAACTAAATGGGTTAGTGTCTCACTGCTGGATATTAAGAGTAATAAATCATAATTATTTTTAAGTAAAGAGACTAAATCGTAAGGGATAAACAAGGTATTGTAAAAAAATGAACGTGTATTTATATCGGTTAACAGCTGATAGGCAAAGGTTTTATATTTTAACGCTAGCTTTTGAAAGTGTGTGCGCGAGAGGCGCCTTAATAGGGGGATATCTTTTGCAATGGCAAAGGCAATTGCTTCATTAGACATGGCAACGTTAAAAAGTTCTTCAGGCGCCATGTCTTCGGCTTTTATGCCTGAATTCATTGTATGGTGAATGAAGTGAGCGATTAATTGGGTTGCACTCAATGAGGGGGCTTGCGGGGCATCTGAAGCAGAAAATATCATAGCAGAATGCTCGGGGCTTAGCGAAGCTTTGCTTTTTATGTTTGAGGAAAGACGCAGGCGTTTTTGATCGTAATCAGCGTGGGTATCATCATCCATGAGAATTTCATACGCACCGGCCAATGCTTTAAACTTTTCTTGGTCGCCGCCTCTGTCTGGGTGATGTGTTAATGCTTGTTTTCGATAGGCTTTTTTTATTTCGGCTGTATCTGCTTTGAGTGGGACATCTAAAATTTCGTAGTAATCAATGGTTGCGTCATAAGTTAGCATGGGTTAGACCTATTATCTTAAGTTTTTAAGTTCTTAGACATGTCTTATTTGCGATAACGTTATTTTAGATGTGTGTGGATTCCTTTCATGTCCCTATCGTCGATTTATGTACGACGTTTTTTACTGTCTTTAATGATTTTTACTTTTTTAGGTGCGCCTTTGTCTAAATTCTTTTTATAAATGACAGCAACGGAACCAATGGTTTGAATTAATTCGGCTTTGGTTTTGCTTACAATGTCTTGAATTAGCGTGTTGCGTTCATCTTTTTCAACACCAGAAATTTTTAATTTAATCAATTCGTGGGATTTAATCGCAATGTTTATTTCGTTGTAAACGTTTTCCGTTAGGCCTTTATTGCCAATGGAAACAACGGGGTTAAGTGCGTGTGCTTTGCCTTTAAGGTCTTTAATTGCTTGATTTGATAACATAGGAATAAAAAACTAACTAATAATAAAAGCGCGATTATTTCACATAAAGTGCTTTATTCATAGCATTTTTTGGTGAAATTGAGTAAAATTTTGCTTTTCTATTAGAAAAAGCGGATCAAAAATATCTGTTTCTAAAAAGAGGTTAGTCAGTTGACACGTTCAAATAGTTCAAATGAATGGTTAAAAGAGCACTTTGATGATGAGTACGTTAAAAAAGCGCAACAAGAAGGTTTGCGTTCACGTGCCGTCTATAAATTGAAGGAAATTCAAGAGCGCGATAATATTTTACAACCCGGCATGACGGTAATCGACTTAGGTGCAGCGCCAGGAGGTTGGTCGGTATACGCACGTGATTGCATTGGTGATAAAGGATTAATGATTGCGTCTGATTTACTGGAAATGGATTCAATTGCTGGTGTTGACTTTATTCAAGGTGATTTTAGAGAGCAAGATGTGTTAGATAAATTGCTTGGTGTGTTGAAAGGGCGGAAAATAGACCTTGTAATGTCAGACATTGCCCCCAATATGAGTGGTAATAAGGCGGTGGATATTCCACGCGCGATGTATTTGTGTGAATTGGCTTTTGATCTTGCAAAGCAGGAATTAAAACTGGGTGGTAATCTTTTATTCAAATTTTTCCATGGTGAAGGTTTTGAGCCACTGCTTAAAGAGATCAGACAATATTTTGTTAAGGTTGTTATCCGTAAACCCAAAGCATCAAGATCGCGCTCAAGTGAAGCGTATTTATTAGCAAAATCCTATCGGCCGAGTTAAGGTAATAAACATGAGAACAATAATGGTTACTTTTAGCTTTATCATTTTGTTACCAAGTATGGGTAACTGTAACCGTTAAAATTATTTTTCTCACACTCCTAACTTGCTTTATTAGAGTGATGTAGTAAGTTTAAATTATTCCTGCGCGGAAATACTTTTAATACGTTTATGGCGTGTATAGACAACCAAAGAGGCATTTACATTGAACGACATGGTAAAGAATTTATTGTTATGGGTGGTAATTGCGGTCATTTTAGTCAGTGCATTTAGCCGCTTTGGACCAACGCACCCTCACTCTCAAGAGATATCTTATTCGAATTTCTACACGCAATTAAAACAAGGCAATGTACGTAACGTTACCATTGAAAATGGCCAACTGCTGCGCGGTGAAACCAGTAGCGATGCACGTTTTTCAACGTACATTCCCATGCGTAATGATTTTGCTCTACTTGGTGATTTAATTAATGCGGGTGTCGAAGTAAAAGGCCAACCTAAACAGCAAGAGAGCTTTTTATTGCAACTGTTTATTAGTTGGTTTCCTATGTTGCTGCTTATTGGGGTGTGGGTTTTCTTCATGCGGCAAATGCAAGGTGGTGGCGGCGGTGGCCGTGGTGCCATGTCGTTTGGTCGTTCTAAGGCGCGGTTATTAGGCGAAGATCAAGTTAAAGTCACCTTTGCTGATGTGGCCGGCGCAGATGAAGCCAAAGAAGAAGTTAAAGAATTGGTCGACTTTTTGCGTGACCCTGGTAAATATCAAAAATTGGGCGGACGTATTCCACGCGGTATTTTGTTGGTTGGCTCACCAGGTACGGGTAAAACCTTATTAGCGCGCGCTGTTGCCGGTGAAGCAAAAGTACCGTTCTTTACTATCTCTGGTTCAGATTTTGTTGAAATGTTTGTTGGTGTCGGCGCCTCCAGGGTGCGAGACATGTTTGAACAGGCTAAGAAAAAAGCGCCATGCATTATTTTCATTGATGAAATTGATGCGGTAGGTCGTCATCGTGGCGCAGGCATGGGCGGTGGGCATGATGAACGCGAACAAACGTTAAACCAATTATTAGTTGAAATGGATGGTTTTGAAGGCAATGATGGCGTAATTGTTATGTCAGCCACTAACCGGCCGGATGTACTTGACCCTGCGTTATTACGTCCTGGTCGTTTCGATAGGCAAGTGGTTGTGCCATTGCCAGACATTCGAGGACGAGAACACATTTTAAAAGTGCATATGAAAAAAGTGCCATTGGCTGAGGATGTGGATCCACAAC
>CAWVYD010000112.1:0-6309 GCA_963934185.1 uncultured Legionellaceae bacterium
GAAGAGTTTTGGGTTGGTATTTTAAACAATGATAAATGAGGGGATTCATGAGGGTATAGAGACGCTTAATGCATCATGATCAGACTGTATTTATTACTTTTTAGTCATGGACCCTCTCCTAATCAGTGAAATGATTGTAATTCTTTATTCTGGCACATAGATGCCTACTTCGTTGGGGCGGGGTCCATGCTATTATTTCCAAGGAGTGTGAGTATGGAGCCGTTTTTATTGATTAATTTTGCATGTAATTGACCGTCTTTAAGACGCACCCAAAACGTTTGATTTTCGTCGATTTGTTCTATGGAGCTGATAAGACTTTGATCTTCTTTCAAGGCTAAACTATAACCTCTATCGATGGTGGCCAAAGGGCTGGTGGCATGTAATGTGGCGCACAGTTGTTTGAAGTGCTGTTGATGTTTGATTAAGCATTGATTAACAGCTTGAGTTAACCGATTTTCAAATTGATTAAGTGTGATGCGTTGATTTTTTAGCAATGTCATTGGGTTATGTTTTATCAGTGCTTGATACAAACGTTGTAATCGATTTTGGCGTAGATGCAGCGTAAGCTGAAGGCTGTGTTCTAAACGGATGCTTAATGCGTCCACATGCAATAATTTTTGATGAATGAGTTGATTTGGGCTGCGAAGACGTTGAGAAAGGTGATGTAAAGCATGTTGTCTTTTTAATAGAAACGCTTTTATAACGTTTTTTAAATGTGCTTGTCTTTTTTCTAAATAACTAAGCACGTCGTTAATGTTTGGCGTAACTGATTCTGCAGCGGCGGTGGGCGTTGCTGCGCGATAATCGGCACAAAAGTCGGCTAATGTTACATCTATTTCATGGCCAACGCCGCTTACCATTGGCAGCTTGCTTTGATAAATGGCTTTGGCAACCATTTCTTCATTAAAGGGCCAGAGATCTTCTAAAGAGCCGCCACCACGCGCCAGTATTAATACATCGCATTGATTGTGTGCATTCGCATGTTTTATTTGTGCAACGATTTGAGAGGCAGCCAATGCACCTTGTACTTGAGTTGGATAGAGATAAATAGGAATGGCAGGGAAACGGCGTTTTAACGTCGTGAGTATGTCTTGCAGTGCGGCACCTGTTGGTGAGGTAATAACGCCTATGCACTTGGGAAGTTTTGGTAAGTTTTTTTTATGGGCACTGTCAAATAGGCCTTGTCTTTGTAATTTACGCTTAAGTGCATCAAATTTTAATTGCAATTGCCCTATGCCTGCTAATTCAATACTTTCAACGATTAATTGATAATCACCACGGGCTTCGTATAAGCTAACGGTGGCAGTAGCAACAATCTGCATACCTTCTTTCAAATCAAGATTTAAAAACATGGCTTTGTTTCTAAAAAAGGCGCATTGAATTTGTGATTGCGCGTCTTTAAGTTTGAAATAAATGTGTCCAGAACCTGGTTTTGAAAGGTTACTCAATTCGCCTTCAATATGAACATTATGAAATTGGCGTTCAAGCATGGAGCGTGATTGCCTATTCAACTCAGTTACACCATAGATTTTCTTTTTCAAAGGTATGTTTACGTTAATGATGGGCATGTTTTTGTATCTAGCAAAATGAAAGGTGCTAATTTTCTATGAGCAGGGTTTGAAAGTAAAATAAAATAAATTATTTATCAATAAAATAAGCAATCAAGTGCTTTTTTGATTCAAGTTAACGCAGGCTGGGTTCATGTTGGTTAAGCCAATAATTGAAAATCAACGAGAACATTTTAGACTTTGGCCAAAAGAATTATCAGTTTTTATTGTTGGCAATGAAGTTCCATTACTTAATTATAAAAAGTTGAATTCAAGTTGATGTTTTATGCTATTAGCCTTTTTTGGGGAAAAAAATGATGACGAAGGGTTGGCTTACTTTCTAATCGTTAAGATTGTTATGTCCTGGATGAAAAAAATGGAAAGGTTATCAATTAGATCATAGGGTTGAAAACACTTGTTTAATTTAAAATGGTCGTTTAATCTTATGATTACCTAATTTTTAAGAACATTTTTATTAAGGATAATGCCGTTGTCTACAAATGATGCCTTGGTTCGAGTTGAAAATATGTCGTTTTCTCGAGGGTCACGAAAGATCTTTAGCAACATTAATCTTTCCATTGCCAAAGGCAAAGTGACGGCTGTTATGGGCCCAAGTGGTACAGGTAAAACAACTTTATTGCGTTTGATGGGTGCAGAACTTTTTCCCGATAAGGGTAAAATTTTTGTCAATGGTGATGACATTCATCAACTTAATCGTTCGGATTTATACAAAGCTCGACAAGGCATTGGTTTATTGTTTCAAAGTGGTGCATTGTTTACTGATTTGAATGTGTTTGAAAATGTGGCTTTTCCATTAAGAGAACATGCCGATCTATCTGCTTCCATGTTAAGAGATATTGTTTTCATGAAGTTAGAGGCTGTTGGTTTACGCGGCGCTCATGCGTTAATGGCGTCGGAGTTATCTGGCGGTATGGCTCGCCGAGTTGCGTTAGCTCGAACCATTGCGCTTGACCCTAAACTTATTCTCTACGATGAACCTTTTGCAGGACAAGATCCCATCTCTATGGGGGTATTGATTAGGTTACTAAAAAACTTAAATGAATTAATGGCCATTACATCTGTTGTGGTTTCACATGATGTACCTGAAACATTAAGTATTGCTGATTATGCATACATCATATCAAATGGAAAAATTATTGGTGAAGGAACGCCCGATGAATTACGGCAAAGTGATGATCCGTTTGTTATTCAATTTTTACAAGGTAAAGCCGATGGGGCGGTGCCTTTTCATTACCCTGGTATCTCTTATCGAGAGGATTTATTAAACGATGCTTGATTCAGTACAAAACTTAGGAGCAAAGGGTCTTACTTTTGTTGAAGGAATGGGCAGAAGTTTATTATTTTTAATAAATACGATAGTACGCCGGCCTAAATTAAAAAAATTAATGCCGCTTTTTTTGTCTCAATTGTACTTTGTTGGCGTATTATCATTTGTCATTATTGTGGTGTCTGGTTTATTTATTGGTATGGTGGTTGGTCTGCAAGGTTATAATACGTTGCACAAGTTTGGTGCGACGACTCAGTTAGGTCAATTACTTGCGCTTAGTATTACTCGAGAGTTAGGGCCAGTTATTACTGCATTACTTTTTGCAGGACGAGCTGGCTCAGCATTAACCGCAGAAATTGCCTTAATGAAAGCGACGGAACAACTTTCAAGTATGGATATGATGGGGGTGGATCCTTTATGGCGTGTCATTGCACCAAGGTTTTGGGCGGGTTTGGTAGCATTACCAATATTAAGTTTGATTTTTTGTGCGGTTGCTATTTTAGGTGGCCAGTTTGTTGGTGTTGAATGGTTAGGAATTGATGATGGGAGTTTTTGGAGTAACATGCGGCAATCTGTTGATTTTAAAATAGATGTATTAAGTGGCATGATTAAAAGTGTGGCATTTGCTTTCTTAGTAACTTGGGTTTCTATCTATCAAGGCTTTAATGCGGTCCCAACATCAGAAGGGATAAGCCATGCAACAACAAAAACAGTGGTTTATAGTTCGCTTATTATATTAGCAATGGACTTTATTTTGACAGCAATGATGATTGGAGGATGGTAAATGAATAAACGGCGAGGGCTGGAGCTAAGTGTCGGGTGTTTTATGCTCCTTGGGGTAGTTGCTTTTTTAATGTTGGCATTAAAGGTGAGTGGTTTAACCCAATTGTCAGCTAATAAGACGTTTAAAGTATTTACTCATTTTACTAATATTGGTGGTTTGAAGGTTCGTTCCCCTGTTACTATTGCTGGTGTTCGAATTGGTGAAGTCAGTAATATTTTTTTAGAACCAGGATCGTTTAATGCAAAAGTAACACTTAGTATTAATAGCGATCAGAATCGGATACCTTTTTACGATACTTCGGCTAGAATCTTGACGGAAGGACTTTTAGGTTCTAATTACATAAGTATCGCACCTGGTTTTGATAAAGAAGATGATGAAAAGCAAGCGTCTAAATACTTAGCTAATGGTGACCAAATTGATAAAACGCAAGAAGCAATTGTTTTAGAAAACCTGATTGGCCAACTTCTTTTTAATATGAATAAATAGGTGGAGTTTATGTATCTTAAAAATAAAAAAAATGTATTGCTGGTTCTTTTAATTTTCTTTTGTCAGCAGGTTTTTGCGGAATCACCAGTAATTATGCTTGAGAAAGCAGCCAATAAAGTGTTAAATGCGCTGACTGTTAATAAAGAGAAAATCAAAGCCAAGCCGAGTGTTGTAAATGCCATTGTACATAAATACATTATTCCAGAAGTGGATGTGTACGGAATGTCCCGCTCAGTTCTTGGCAGAGAGGACTGGCGTAGCGCTTCAACGAAGCAACGTAAATTATTCACACGTAATTTTGTTCGGTTAGTTGTCAGAACATACTCGAGTGCTTTGCGAGGTTATGCGGGGGAGAAGGTTGTGTTTTCACCCATTCGCGGGGGGTTTGAAGGTAAGCGATTCGTTAAGGTTTCAAGTAATATAATGCGAAGTGGCGGTCAAAATATTCCGATTTCATACAGCTTAATTCTTAAGCGAGGGCAGTGGAAAGTTTATGATATGTCTGTTGAAGGCGTTAGTTTATTACAAAGTTACCGTTCCCAGTTTGCTCAGTATTTAAAAGAGAGCAGCATTAACGAACTTATTGTGAAATTAAAAACACAACAGGTTAAAAGGTGAATGACATCGGTCCGACTGCTGCTTGTATGTTGACATTAAGAGGGGAATTAACGTTTGCTAGTGTCAATCAAGTACGCGATAAATTTTTTCATGATATTGGTTCATCGCAAAAAGATAGTGTGCATGTTGATTTAGCAAATATTTTGCGTATAGACAGCGCTGGATTGGCACTTATGATTGAAGGTATTAAATTAGCTAAAAAAAAGGGTAAACAATTATCCTACAATAATATTCCTGACTCGCTCAGAAAGTTAGTAACTTTTTATGCTTTGGATGCTGTCCTAGGGTTTAAACTGGCCGTTTAAAATAAAAATTGAAGAGAATGTATTTTGGAAAATAATCAAGTTAAACAACTTTTAGAAAAAGAATTTATTAATGGTGATATACAGGTAGAAGGTGATGGTTATCATTACCAAATTGTTGTTATCAGCAATCTTTTTACTGGATTATCACGTATAAAACGCACTCAAAAGGTTTATGCGGTTTTAAATGATGCCATACAAAGTGGAGCGCTGCATGCCTTGTCAGTAAAGGCGTTTACGGTTCAAGAATGGAGCGACAAGCACAATGGATAAACTTGTGATACATGGTGGTCATCCACTGCATGGTAAAATTCAAATATCAGGCGCAAAAAATGCTGCACTACCAATTATGGCTGGGTGTTTATTAGCGACTGAGCAAGTTACATTGAGCAATCTACCTGTTCTTCAAGATGTTGCTACGATGAACAAACTATTAAACACGCTTGGTGTTGAAATTAATCAAAATAAGGCAGGGGATAGTGAATTTTTAATTCGTTCGCTAAAAACATTTCAGGCGCCTTATAAGTTGGTCAAAACAATGAGAGCCTCTATTTTAGTTCTAGGTCCTTTGTTAGCTCGTTTTGGTAAAGCAGATGTGTCTTTACCCGGCGGTTGTGCCATTGGCTCTCGACCGGTTGATTTACATGTCAATGCGCTGAAAAAAATGGGCGCAGACATTGTGATAGAAAATGGATTTATTAGAGCAAGTTTACCAAAGAAACGTTTGCAAGGTTGTACATATACCTTTGAATTGGTGACCGTTACTGGCACTGAAAACATAATGATGGCTGCAACACTTGCGCAAGGTCAAACCGTGTTAAAAAATGCTGCGCAAGAACCAGAAGTTATCGATTTAGCTAATTTTTTAAATGGCATGGGCGCAAAGATTCGTGGCATTGGAACATCAACGATTACGATTGATGGGGTTGATACACTAAAAGGGGGTAACTATCGTATTTTGCCTGATCGAATAGAAGCAGGTACCTATTTAACGGCTGCGGCATTAACGCGAGGCAGTATTACACTAGCAAATGTGCAACCAGACACACTCTTTTCGTTGTTAGAAAAATTAAAAGAAGCGGGCGCAGACATAAAAAAAGGCGATGATTGGATCAAATTGGATATGCATGGCAAACGGCCAAAAGCGGTGAATGTTCGTACAGCACCCTATCCAGACTTCCCTACTGACATGCAAGCTCAGATAATGGCATTGAACAGTGTGGCTGAAGGTACAGCAACCATTGTTGAAACTATTTTTGAAAATCGATTCATGCATGTACAAGA
>CAWVYD010000113.1:0-6268 GCA_963934185.1 uncultured Legionellaceae bacterium
CTTCTTTCGCAGCCCATGATAATGTCTAAATTTCTCAAGCCGACATCAAAATCAATTACCACAGTCTTATGACCTTTTAAAGCCAAGCCACTTGCAATGGCTGCACTGGTGGTTGTTTTACCAACCCCGCCTTTCCCTGACGTAACAACAATAATTTTAGCCACTAAGCGCCCCTATTAATTAATTTGTAATATTAAAAATAGTTTACATGAAAAAGCTGATAAGCAAAACGTTAGCGCAAATATATCTTTGCATCTATGTGCTTTACTTCTTTTTCAGCCACATCTATCCATTGCGTTTGCCAAAAACGGCACGTGCTTTTAATTTGCTGACTTTTTTTAGATTCAAAACAATTAATAAAGAGGTTTAATGTATTAACGATTAAATTAATTAACCAATGAAAATGTGTCACTTCTTTTACGGAGGGTAGCTGTAAAATAGTAATTTCAAATCGCTTGCTGGCAGCGTTAAGGTCGTAAACATCTTGATAGGTTAAATTGTTTTTATGGCTAAGAGCTTTTAGTTGGTTTAAAAAATTAAAATCATCATTGGCTACTATTTCGCTGATATTATTTACGGCTAATTCTTTTGCTTTAGCAGTAATCTTTTGGCCAAATAATTGGCTGATGGCGTGTTCTTCATCTTTGCTATTGAGCGTTTTTTTCATGCAACTTTTACGATGTTCTTCAATATCTAATTGGGTTAAATTTTGAAACGTATTATCCAGAATGACTAATTTTTTTTTGGCTTCTTGTTGATCTTCAATCAATAAACATTCGGTTTTATAGCTTAAAAGTCCAGGCAGAAGCGATTCTTTTTGATAGTCATTTAAAAAATGAATTAATATTTTTGTTTTTTCATTAATGCCGTTGTATAGAGACTTAGTTAGAACATCAATAAATGCGTTGAACGTGAGAAAAACTTGCAGAGTTGATTTTTCTATGGGGGTTTTCTCAAATGAATTGGTACCAAAAAAAGAGTGGGTGCAATGCAGGTGTGCGTATAATGCAGGGAAATCTATATTTTCATTGTTTAACGTGTTTTGCAATGCGGTAGTGACAGCGGACGTTTTAATGGTTGAAGCATTTTTATCGGCGTTTAATTTTTCAAAGTGCATTATGTAGGTATTGATTTGCTGCTTAAGTAATTTTTCGCCCATAGCCTTTCCTTGCTAGGATGAGTGGCATTTAATGCATACCACTCACTATAGCTATAGCGCGTTCAAATTAAACTGACTGATTTCTTACTGTAGATTAATAAGATTAGCATTGTTAAAAATCGCTCACTTATACGTAATAAGCCTCGCTCTTTTTGTCTCACTACTCTTAAATAATCTTTGTTATAAATCAGTCATTCCAAATTGAACGCGCGATAAAGTTTTTTGCTTATTTAAGCTTCTTTTTGTTTTTGAATCAATTGCTTTATGCCGTGATCAGCAAGCTCAGTAAAACTGAGTAATTGAGCTTGGTTAAAACTGCCATCTTCTGCAGTGCCTTGAATTTCAATAAATTCACCGGCTTCCGTCATAACAATGTTCATGTCAGTATCAGCGATAACATCTTCAGCGTAATCTAAATCAAGTACTGCTTGGCCGCGATACAAGCCAACAGACACTGCAGCAATGTGTTGCTGAAATGGATTTTGCTTAATTTTATCGTGATTTAACATCCAATCAATCGCATCTTTTAAAGCAACGCAAGCACCAGTAATGGCTGCAGTTCGTGTGCCGCCGTCTGCTTGTAACACATCACAGTCAATGGCTATGGTATGTTCGCCTAATTTTTTCATGTTTAAACAAGCACGTAATGAACGGCCAATTAAACGTTGGATCTCAAGGGTACGTCCACCTTGTTTGCCGCGTGACGCTTCTCTGTCGTTACGTGTGTTTGTTGCTCTTGGTAACATGCTGTACTCGGCGCTTAACCAGCCTTGTTTTTTACCTTTTAAAAAGCGAGGCACACTGTCAGTAACACTGGCTGTACACAGCACTTTTGTATCACCAAACGATACAAGCACAGAGCCTTCCGCATGTTTGGTGTAGTGACGTTCAATTTTAATTTCACGAAGTTGATCTGCTTCTCTATTACTAGGTCTCATCTGCTTTCCTTCTTTATTACATGTATTTTAACAAGGCTTTCAATATTTTAGGATTACCTGCAACGACGTTACCATTTTTTAAATAGTCTTCTTTCCCCGTCGTATCACATACAAGGCCACCAGATTCTTTTATCAATAAAATACCAGCGGCTAATTCCCAAGGCTTCAAGCCAAAATGCCATACGCCGTTTAATTTACCTGTGGCAACGTTTGCTAAATCCAAAGCAGGGCAGCCCGTTTGAATGACAGCGGAACATTCGTTGGTAACGCTGGTAAAGGTGCTTAAGTAAAGGTTACTAAAGGCTGGGTCTTGGCAAGGAATGCCTGTACCAATAAGTGATTTTTCAATTTTATTTTCTTTAGTCACACGTAAACGTTGATTGTTTAAACGAGCACCTTGGCCACGGCTGGCAGAGTAAATGTCTAACGTCACAGGGTTATAAATAACGCCGTGTTCAATGCGGTTGTTTTGTTTAATCGCAATGGAAATAACGTAAACAGGGTAACCATGTATGAAATTTGTTGTTCCGCAAATGGGGTCGATTATCCAAGTGGTTGCATCTTCTTTTTCAATAAAGCCTGCATTTTCAGCTAAAATACTGTGTTTTGGGTAAGCTTTTTCGATGGCGCGGATAATGGCGTATTCAGCTTTAATGTCTGCATCACACACAAATTCATTTTGGCGTGGTTCAGTTAAATTAATACGATCCAGTTGTTGGCTGTATTTGTGTATAATGTCAGCCGCGTCTTTGGCGGCAGAGAGAGCAATGTTTACAAGTGGATGCATAAGAGGACAGTTCGACAATAAATAGGAGAACGGATACTACCACAAAAAAACAAAAGAAACACTTGATTATTTTTTACCCAAAAGGTAATGTGCAAGCACATTCTTATTACCGTTTTGGATTTATGCTCAATCGAATTAAAATTGTTCTGGTTGGTACAAGCCACCCAGGAAACATAGGCTCTGCTGCGCGGGCGATGAAAACTATGGGTTTAACACGTTTAGTGTTGGTTTCTCCGCAAAAATTCCCGCATCATAATGCCATTGAAATGGCGTCCGGCGCTGTGGATGTACTCGAAGAAGCAGAAGTGGTTGATACGCTTGCTGAAGCGCTTGCAGACGTGCATTTGGCCATTGGTTCCAGTGCGAGACCTCGCGAAATTAAATTACCCATGCTAAGCATGGATGAGTTCGCACCTCATGCGGCTAAGCAAAGCTTGGATTCAAACATTGCCATTGTTTTTGGTCGAGAACGCACAGGCTTAACCAATGAAGAATTACGCTGTTGTGATTTTCATACCATGGTGCCAACCAACCCAGAGTATGGTTCATTAAATTTATCACAAGCGGTACAACTGTTTGGCTATGAGTTGCGTAAACAATATTTAAAAGATGTGCAGAGCGAGCTACCAGCGACTAAGCCACTTCCATTAGCAACCTCAACTGATTTAGAGCGAATGTTTATTCATTTAGAGCAGACGTTACTGCTTACCGACTTTTTAGCAACGGATCAACCTAATAAAGTCATGGCAAAATTAAAACGCTTATTTAAACGCAGCCAATTAGAAGAAGCTGACGTTAATTTGTTACGCGGTATTTTTAGTTCGGTTAAATCGTTATCACAGCAAGGAAAGTACTAATGTCAGCGCCGCTTTACTTTGATTACATGGCGACCACGCCGATGGATAACCGCGTGATTGAACCCATGGTTGAGTGTTTAGGTGTGGCAGGTAATTTTGCCAATCCAGCCAGTCAGCATGGCCTTGGTCAGCGCGCTGCAAAAGCGGTGGATGAAGCGCGCGTTCAAGTGGCTAACGCCATTAATGCTTCAAGTGAAGAAATCATCTGGACCTCTGGCGCTACTGAGTCAGACAACTTAGCTATTAAAGGCGCTGCATCGTTTTATCAACGCAATGGTAAGCATTTAATTACGCTACACACAGAGCACAAAGCCGTTCTGGATTGTTTTCAAGTATTAGAACGACAAGGTTTTCGGGTGACGTATTTAACGCCTAAAACAAACGGTCTTATAGACTTACAACAATTAGAAGAAGCGATGTGTGATGAGACTATTTTAATCTCAGTCATGCACGTTAATAATGAAATTGGCGTTATCCAACCCATTGCAGAAATAGCAAAAGTGATTAAAAACAAAGGCATTATTTTTCATGTGGATGCGGCTCAAAGCATGGGCAAAACACCGGTTGATGTTAAAGCCATGGGTGCAGATTTAGTCTCGTTTTCAGCGCATAAGGCGTATGGTCCTAAAGGCGTTGGTGCATTATACGTTCGCTCTCGGCCGAGAGACCGTTTAGAAGCACAAATTCATGGTGGTGGCCATGAACGAGGTTACCGTTCAGGCACGTTAGCAACGCATCAATTGGTTGGCATGGGAAAAGCGTTTGAGTTAGCAAGTGAGCTGCAAGAAGAAGAATCAAAACGTATCGCTGGTTTTTTTGAGATGATTTTATCAAAGGTAATGACATTAGGTGGCGTGTATTTAAATGGCTGTGCATCAAATCGAGTCTTTAATAATATTAGCTTGAGCTTTGAAGGAGTGGATGGTGAATCATTACTCTATGCGCTGAGTGATTTATGCGTATCAACCGCGTCGGCTTGTGCCTCGGCCAGCATAGAACCATCCTATGTGATCAAACGGTTAGGTGTATCAGACGCACTTGCGCACAGCACCATACGCTTGTCACTTGGCCGTTTTACGACGAAAAATGATGTAGACATTGCCATTGAATGCATTTTAACGCAGGTGAAACGGCTTAGGAGTTTAGGCCTGTGAGCTATAATGAATTAGTGAGGCAACATTTTTTTGAGCCAAAGCATGCGTTTTCTTCAAATGACAACAAAGAAGACTTCATTTTAGCCTCAAAAGGCGCCATTGCTTTAGGGGATGCGGTCGAGTTTTATTTGCAATGCGATTTAAACACAAAGCAGATAAAGCAATTAAAATTTAAAGCCTATGGCAACCCATATTTAATTGCTGCCATGTCGTATTGGTGTGAACGTTTACAAAACAAACCATTAAAAGAAGCGGAGAACTTTTCTGCGCAGACGCTTATTGATGAATTAGCATTACCAAAAACAAAATATTACGTTGCTTATATGGTGGAAGATGCGTTAAAAAGCCTTATTAATTTATAGTGAGAACAATATGTCAGAAGTAATAAAGGTCAAACGAAGCAAAGCGCCAGATTTAGTCTTAACAGAGCCCGCACAGAAGTATTTGAAAAAACAGTTAGTAAAAAACAGCGGTGCAATTGGAGTGCAATTGTCACTCACCAAAACAGGGTGCTCAGGTCTGTCTTATTCCTTTAATTTCATTGATAAAGAAATTGAAATCGATCGCAAATTCATCTTTGATGATTTAACCGTATACATTGAAAACAAAAGCTACCCGTATTTAAAAGGGCTGAACATTGATTTTGTTAAAGAAGGCTTAAACAATAAATACGTTTACTCCAACCCTAATCAAACCGGCGCTTGTGGTTGTGGTGAGAGTTTCACCATTGATGACGAAATATAAAAGTAACCAGGAACGTAACTGAATAGTTACGAACCAATTTACCTTTGAGCCCTAATGTTGGCTCTTTCCAATTTAAATCAAAAGGTTATGATCTTATAATAGAATCCGAACATTAGTAGTATTTTCTAAATTCCCACATTTATGCCAGGCATTATATGTATAAAACCACATCACCTTTAATTATTTATTCTATTTAAATCAATAGGTTACTGAAAGTATGGATTTAAAATCACGTCTTAACTCTTGATTTTAAGCTCATAAAAGTACGTTGATTTAAATGGTCGCGTAAAAATTAAACACTAATTATTGTGCTTTAACCCATTGATTTTAAATGGTAAATAAATATTAAATGTCCATTTGTTTTCCAACACAAAATTGGAAAGAGCCTAATTCATCACCAGAATGGGGGGCTAAGATTTCAGAGCGAGTACAGCTGAATCCTTAGGCTTGTTTTCACTGGCTATCAATCAGTCTCTATATGAATTAAAGACGCGTTTGGTTTGTCTTTTGTTTGCAAAAAAATCATGAATCGTTATACTCCGCCCCATTAGGGGGGGGGGGAGATAATATGGATTACTTAACAGAATACGCGCTGGATGATTTGCACGTATCGTTAGAGCGCAGCAAGC
>CAWVYD010000114.1:0-6259 GCA_963934185.1 uncultured Legionellaceae bacterium
AAGCAACGTGGTTAATCACACCAATGCCAAGCAACACATCATTCAAACCGAGCAAGGCTTGGGGTTATGTTTAGATAATGAGACAAACGAAATCACGCTTCACAGCAGCGAGCATGCACATAGCCTAGTAATAAAAGGCACACCAGAATCGGAACACATTACCTTAGCCAGTAAAACAGGTGAAATTGAAATTTGTGCTAATAACACGTTAAGGCAAAGCACCAACCAAACCTTAACGGCATCAGCCAATGAGTTAATAAAAAAAGTCGGTAACGATTACACCTTCAACAGTAAAAATTATTATTTAAACGCAAAAAAAAGCATTGTCTATCACGTTGGCAGCAGCTCAATCAAAACCCCCTTTTTCGAATTAATCACAAAAGAATTAGAAATGACATCACAAAAGCTAGCGGCAATCATTGCCGGCAACCAGCTAAACATAACCTGCAAAAAGATGCGCATAGCAGCCAATGACAACATTCACATCCACGCAGAAAAAGAATTAAATTTAAACGTTGCCAGCACGCGATTAAATTTCACCAAAGACGGCTCACTTAATTGCAATAAAAAAATAGAAGTTCACGCCGACACCATCAATAAACACCAAGTCAGTTTATTAAGTTGTGGCGGCAACGCCGCTTTCGAAGCAAACGAAGAAATAGAAAACATGATAAGCGATCTCCATAACGATGAAGAGTTTAATCAAAGAAGAAAGGCAAGGCGAAAAGGTTACAATAATGATTCTTACGAAGTGAAATTCGTTCGAATTAATAGTGTTGTTCCGTTTCAAAATGGATTTTTTGAATCAGAAACAACAAAGAAAATAGCTGGCGGTGCAGTATCATTAGGTTTAGACATGGTGCCAATCGCCGGTCAAATTAAAGCTGCCAGAGAAATATATTCAGGTGTTGATCCCATAACTGGTTTTGAAGTCAGCCGAATTTTATCAGCATTAGCCCTTATTCCAGGTGGAAAACTTGCAGCAAAAAGCATTGGCTGGTTTAAAAGTACAGAAGCAGCGGTTGCTGGGATGAAGCTAGCCAGTAAAAGCAAAGTACTCACCAGTGCCGGTAAAGGCTTAAAAGCTTCATATGGTTTTGTGAAAAGTAGTAAAGGCGTAGCTGGTAAACATTTGGCAAATGGAGGTGTCGGTGGCTTCTCATCATACACCGGCTCGTTAGCTACGGGGGATACACCCCCCTATCGAAGTGCTTCAATAGGTTTTGGAGTGGGGCTAGCCTTTGGCGCATTACCATCAAAGAATCTAAATAGAGCGGCTCTTTATGGAGGAGGAGCAAGTATGGTATCTGAGGTTTTCAGTCAAGGTATTGATAACTATATAGGGGATGTACAAGGAATTGGTTTTGGGAAAATTTTGGCTAAATCATATGTTGGGTCATTAGCTGGAACTTTAACTTACGGTATGCCTTTGGTTGCAGGAGCAATTGTTAGCTGGGGGCCTTCTACGGTATTTGGAAAGATAGGCGATGAAATATTATGATTTCAAAAGGCAATGTTCAAAACCTCTCATTCAAAGATAAATACTTAGGTGATTTAGGTTGTTTTATTTGGATTATTCCAGTAGCAATTATTTTCTTTGGATCATTCTTTTATGTGGCGGTTAAGATTTCTTTTCTCCAGCATTTATGGAATTTAGGGGGGATATTATTCTTGATTTTAATGTACGCAATATGTATTAGCTCACTTGGTTGGTTTTTATATGAAACTAGGGAAGCATTAAAAATAATTCAAGAAATTGAACTAGGTGATAAAGGTATTAATGTAATTCTCTATTTTAGAAAAAAAATAAAAATAAATTTCAATGAAACAACTTCTATTAAGTTACTAAAAGAAAACTCTTGTCTTTTGAAAAAACATCGCTGTGTTCAAACAGAAACCCCTTGTTTACAAATAACGACGAAAGATAATAAGTATTATTTAATTACGCCCCATATGGAACGGTTTGATGAACTGCAAGATAAATTAAAAAATATCCTCAAAAATAATGAATCCTCAAAAAAAGTTTAAGGTAGGATTTTTTCTTATGAGTAGGCAAGTGCTATTTTTAAATCAAGAGCGTACATGTCAGTACGTGATTTATTTTAAAATGGTGCTTAACAGCCTCATGAGGAAAAAGCCGCCCCTTAATGGAAAAAAATTAAATTTAAACGTTGCCAGCACGCGATTAAATTTCACCAAAGACGGCTCACTTAATTGCAATAAAAAAATAGAAGTTCACGCCGACACCATCAATAAACACCAAGTCAGTTTATTAAGTTGTGGCGGCAACGCCGCTTTCGAAGCAAACGAAGAAATAGAAAACATGATAAGCGAACTCCATAACGACGAAGCGTTTTCCGCGCGCCGAAAAGCAAAGATAAAAGGTTACAACAATGATTTTTATGAAGTAAAATTCGTTCGTATTAATCGTGTTGTTCCGTTTCAAAATGGTTACTTCCAATCAGAAACAACAAAGAAAATAGCAGGGGGCGCAGTATTGTTAGGTTTAGATATGGTGCCTATCGCTGGTCAAATTAAAGCAGCCAGAGAAATTTATTCCGGTGTTGATCTCATTACTGAGTTTGAGGTCAGCTGGATATTATCTGCCCTAGCATTAATCCCAGGTGGAAAGCTGGCAGCAAAAAGCATTGGTTGGTTTAAAAGTACGTAAGCAGCGGTAGCTGGGATGAAGCTAGCCAGTAAAAGCAAAGTACTAACCAGCGCAGGTAAATGCTTAAAAGTTTCATATGATCTTGTAAAAAGCAATAAAGGCGTGATTGGCAAGCATTTAGCAAATGGTGGTGCTGGTGGCTTCTCATTATATACAGGCTCATTAGTAACAGATGACACACATCAGTGTTGAATAGGCGCTTTTAAATGTCGAATGACGGTGCCTTTATGCAACCGCAAAGCTTGAGCTATTTTTGGCACAGGCCAGCCTTCGCATCTAAGCAAAACTGCTTTTATACGATCGCACTCTCTTGAGTCCGAAGCTTCTGTATGTTGAGCCTATAAATTGATTTTTTCGGCGGCTGTTAGCTGAATTGGTTTCATGCCCGAGAGCTTGATCTTTTAGAGATAAAAAAGCAAGCATCTTCAACGATCACGGGTGTAGAGTAAAAATGATACTGTTTCTAAATAGGGCGATGCTCAATCAGGTCTTTAATCACATTGGGCGAGGCTAAGGTTGATAGATCGCCGAGTTGTTCTGTGTCGTTATTGGCAATCTTTTTCAAAAGGCGACGCATGATTTTGCCGGAACGAGTTTTGGGAAGTTCAGAGGCCCATTGAATAACCTCAGGTGTGGCTATGGGGCCAATGACATGGCGTACGGTGTTGGATAATTCTATTTTAAGCTCTTCAGAGGGCTTACAGTGACTTTTTAAGGTAGCGAAAGCGTAAATAGCGTCGCCTTTAATCTCATGAGCCATGCTAACAACGGCAGACTCGGCAACGGCTGGATGTGTTAATAAAGCATTTTCAATTTCAGCGCTGCCTAAGCGGTGACCGGAGACATTAAGTACGTCATCAATGCGGCCGGTGATTTGAAAATCGCCAGTCTCATCCTTGGTTGCGCCGTCACCTGCTAAATAATAATCATTGGTAAAGTAAGTCTCTTTATATCGCGCGTGATCGTTATAGATGGTGCGCGCCATACCTGGCCATGGCTGTTTAATGGCTAGGAGACTTGCCTCCTTTGTTTCCTGACCCTTTTCGTCAATTAAGGTCGGTTCAATCCCTAAAAAAGGCGCTTGTGCATAGCCTGGTTTTAAGGCGGTGACGCCAGGCATAGGGCTTATCATGATCCCGCCGGTTTCCGTTTGCCACCACGTATCGATGACAGGGCATTGTTTGTTGCCGATTTTATCGTGATACCACTGCCAAACGCTGGGATTTATCGGCTCGCCAACGCTGGCAAGTAAACGAAGGCTTGAGCGTTTCGTGCTATTAAGCCATTTATCGCCTTCTTTCATTAATGCGCGAATGGCGGTGGGTGCGGTGTAGAAAATATTAACTTTGTATTTATCGATGACTTGCCAAAAACGTTCGGGGGTTGGGTAAGTGGGCGTGCCAGCAAAGATTAAAGTCGTAGCGCCATTGGCTAAAGGACCATAGACAATGTAACTGTGGCCTGTGATCCAGCCAATGTCAGCACTGCACCAATAAACATCGCCTTCATGATAATCAAAGACGTACTTATGCGTCATCGCGGCATATAAAATATAGCCGGCGCTGGTATGAACCAATCCTTTGGGTTTGCCGGTGGAGCCGGAGGTGTACAAAATAAACAAAGGATCTTCCGCGTTCATTTCTTCTATGTGGCAAAAAGGTTCGGCCAGATGTCTTTCATGTTGCCAAGCAATGATGGGCGTCTTATTAAAGTGAGTGGCTTGTTTATTTTTTGGCGAATTAAGCATGAGTACATGTTCGATGCATTGCGTACTCTTTAGCGCATTTTGGACATTGTCTTCAAGGGGGATGGTGTTACCGCCACGAATAAAATCGGTTGTGCTGATTAATAATTTGCATTGTGAATCGTTAATTCGAGAAGCGAGTGCCTCTGGTGAAAAACCGGCAAAGACAACGGAATGAATGGCGCCAATGCGAGCGCAGGCCAACATGGCGAAAGCCGCTTCTGGAATCATTGGCAGATAAATGCAAACGCGATCGCCTCGGTGCACACCGTGTTTTTTCAGTGTATTTGCCATACGGCAGACTTCGTCATGCAGTTGTTGGAAGCTAATTCGTTTGCTTTGACTGGGCTCATCACCTTGCCAAATAATGGCTGTTTGATGGGCTCGTTCCGGTAAATGTCTGTCAATGCATTGCTGGCTAACGTTTATGGTGCCGTCCTCAAACCATTTTTTTTCATGGAAAGGGCCAGATTGAGTAATGCTAAAAGGTTTGATGAAATTAATATGGGTTAATGCCTGCTCAGCCCAAAATTGATTATTGTGAGTAATCGATTGCTGGTATAAGCGTTGATAATTTCCTGGTTTTATCCAAGCATTTTTTTTGTAATGTGACTTAATATCCATTAATTCCATCGTTAAATCCTAGGGGCTATTTACGTCGCGTTGTTGAGTGAAAGTCCTTTTTACTCAAGTGCTTAGAGGCTAATAGTAACAGCCCCTAAGGGTTTGTTTTTATACTTGTTTAGGACAAAAATCTAGGCTGGTTTTTCAATCATTTTAATGATGCCAGAAAAATCCATGTCACCGAAACCTTGGTCAACAAAATATTGATACAAAATAGTAGCGGCTTTGCCCAATTCTGTTTTTTGTGACGTAGAATCCGCTGCGGCTTGGCTGAGTAATAAGTCTTTAAGCATCATTTGTGCAGTGAAGCCTGGCTGGTAGCCATTATCTGATGGTGAGCCTTCAACTAAGCCGGGTACGGGACTGTATGCCGTCATGGCCCAACATTGGCCGGACGCATTAGAACTCACATCAAAGAGTACTTTCTTACTAAGGCCTAGCTTTTCAGCCAGAGAATAGGCTTCGGAAATGGCGGCCATGGATATGCCTAATATCATGTTATTACATATTTTGGCTGCCTGGCCAGTGCCTTCAATGCCGGTGTGAATTAATTTACCGCTAAGCACGTCTAAAATGGGTTTGGCTTTTTCAAAGGCTTCTTTTGAACCACCAACCATCATCGTAAGTTGGCCGGACTGAGCGCCAGCAATGCCGCCAGAGACCGGGGCATCCAAACTTAGGAGCCCGAGTGTTTTTGCATGTGCGTGAATGGTGCGTGACGTGTCAACATCAATGGAAGAACAGTCAATGAAAAGTGCACCAGGATTTGCGCGGCTCATTAATGATTGTTTATCTTTGATGCACACTTGATGCACCTGAGCACCGTTTTGCAGCATGGTGATATAAACATCTGCGCCTTCAATTTCTGCTAGTTCAGTGCAGGCAATGGCGCCTTGACTGGTAAGTTTATGTATGGCGTTTAGATTAATATCATGCACTTTAAGTGGGTAACCTGCTTTGAGCAGATTTTCCGCCATGGGTGCGCCCATGTTACCTAGGCCAATAAATGCGATGGTGGTGCTCATGTCTATTCGTCTCCAACGTTAGGCATAACAAAGCTGCTTTGGTTTGATTCGTCTTTTACCCAGCGACTGGTTATGGTTTTTTGCTTGGTGTAAAAGTTTACTGATTCAGCGCCTTGCATGTTTGTATCGCCAAATACGGAGCGTTTCCAACCACCAAAAGGATGGTAGGCCACTGGCACCGGAATGGGAATATTA
>CAWVYD010000115.1:0-6235 GCA_963934185.1 uncultured Legionellaceae bacterium
ATAGGTATACTTGATATACAAAAAACGATAGGGATTACAAAATAAAGTAGCCTGCCACTCGCCAAGTTGTGTCTGGCTCTTGTTGTACCATAATGGTTTCAGTCACTTTGTCTTTATTATGAAAGGTACTTTTAAAAGTGATTAAGACGTAATGACCTTTGGGGGAGCCAGGAAATTGTGTATGAGGTTGAGCCATGAGAATATCGCGCTTGATGAAGCTGCCTAAAGGCTCCCTAGAACGCAGTGCTTGCGCAATGAAAGCTTCTTTGCTAATGCTTTCTTTTACTAAAAGAGAAGCTTTTTCCCAAGCTTCATCAAACTTATTTTCATCTAAAATACTTAACCAGTGCCGAGCTTCGCTAGTAGCGGGTATGACATTAAATGTGATTATTTTAGTTGGCACGTGGCTAATAGCAGCTTTTACGTTTTTGTGTACGCTGCTCTCTCTGGTCGTAGGAGAGGGTGGTGTGTCTGCCAATGCTAAATTAACGAGAAAGGGTGAAGTAAGGCTGAGTAGGGTTAAAAAAGCTTTCATCTATTTTCTTCCTAGCATTATAAAAGATAAACATCATATGCGAATTCATCTTAAAGTGCTACGTGCCTAAAATCATTAAACGTCTTCTGCTATACCAAAATAACTTGGAAATGCATGTTTTGAGCTGCGATAAATTACCACGATTTGTTTGTTGCTCCTTCGTAAGGTCTAGACATGACTACGTCACAAAAAACAAATATAAATAATTTCTCTTTGCTCAATTATAACTGCAACCATTTGTCTTAAATAGAAAATTTACATTTATTAGTCAAAGAGATTGTTTTTTCATTGAATTATTAAAGCAGCAGCATCACGAGTGATGGTAATGTTTTAATAATTTAATGAGGAGATAATATCGAAGGCTAAAACAGGCATTTTCAAGTGATTTGGCTATAGCTATGCTGCAGTCGCACTGATTGTCTCATTAAAAAATCTTTTTGCTTAAAACCCGCATCTTGAAGAAACACCCGTATAACGATACCATCGTGTCATTAACCTTTAGCAAATGTGATTTAAATTTCGTATGAAACGAGTGATTTATCCCGGATCCTTTGATCCTATAACTTATGGCCACATTAATTTAATTAAACGAGCAGCAAAAATAGCCGATGAAGTGGTGGTTGCCATTGCAATTAATCAACAAAAGACACCTTTATTTTCAAAGGAAAAACGAATCAGCTTAACCAAAGAAGTCATTAAACACATCGATAACGTATCCGTTGTCTCGTTTGAAGGCTTATTAATTGATTTTGCTTTAAAGCAAAACACTAAGGTTATCCTTCGCGGCGTGCGGAACGTATCTGACTTTGAATTTGAACTCCAATTAGCCACATTAAATCAACGATTAAACGAAAACATAGAAACCATCTTTCTAACACCATCGGAAAAACACGCATGCGTTTCATCTCGAATGGTGAGAGAAATTGCCAGCTTTAATGGATGCTTGGACAGTTTAGTACCCAAGTGTGTTGAACAAGCATTAAAGCAAAAATACAGTAAGAAGGATTAATTCAATGAAAAAAATAGTAGCCATATTGCTAAGCACCGTATCATTGTCTGTTTGGGCTGGAACTGAACCTCCCGGCTATTCAGTCGTAAGCGCTTCCCCTTATGCAACGCGCATTGGTATGCAAACATTAAAAAATGGCGGCAATGCCTTCGATGCTGCTGTTGCCGTCACAGCCGCTTTGGCAGTGACAGAGGCTTACCATTCTGGCTTAGGCGGCGGCGGTTTTTGGTTATTGTATGATGCCAAAAACAATAAAAATATTTTTGTTGACGGAAGAGAAACCGCGCCTCACGCAGCCACTAAAAACATGTATTTAGACGAACATGGTAAACCCATTAAAGACTTATCTTTGTTTGGCCCATTGGCTTCAGCCATTCCAGGAGAACCAGCAGCCTTAGCTCATATTTCCAAAAAATACGGCACCTTACCACTGGCTAAAACGTTGCAACCCGCCATTGAGCTTGCACTCACCGGTTTTAAAGTAGATGAGCTTTATCGCAGCATTGTAATGAACCGGCGTATTAATCAACATTTAATGACTTATCCATCAACAGCTAATATTTTTTCTCCCAATGGAAAAGCACCTGAAGTCGGTCAACGCATTGTTCAAAAAGACTTAGCACGCACGTTAAAAGGCTTAGCAAAATTAGGCCATAAAGGATTTTATGAAGGAAAAGTTGCTAAAAAACTCGTCCATGAAGTAAGAAAAAATGGTGGCATTTGGAGTTTGGCAGATCTTAAAAATTATAAGGTGATAGAACGAGAGCCACTTGAAAGTGACTATTTAGGTACACAAATCATTACTGCTCCCCCACCGTCTGCTGGTGGCATATCTCTGATAAGCATGCTAAATATTTTAAGTCATTACCCCTTAGCTGAATTATCTGAAGCCAGTCGTATCCATTTAAACGTGGAAGCCATGCGTTTGGCCTATTGGGATCGCGCTGAATTTCTTGGTGACCCAGATTTTATTTCCATTCCGGTAAAACGTTTAACCTCTAAAGCACATGCAAAACGCTTAAAACGATTTATTAAAGAAGATAAAGCCACCTTCAGTGACGAGTTAGAACGAAAACCAGACGGCTTTAAAGACACTTCTGATAACACAACACATTTTTCAATCATTGATGCAAAAGGCAATCGCGTATCAGCAACCTTAAGCGTTAATTATTTGTTTGGTAGTAACTTTGTAGCGCAAGGAACTGGCGTGCTGTTAAATAATGAAATGGAT
This sequence comes from uncultured Legionellaceae bacterium, assembly GCA_963934185.1. GTDB lineage: Bacteria > Pseudomonadota > Gammaproteobacteria > Legionellales > Legionellaceae > CAWVYD01. The sequence continues at coordinate 2,776 of CAWVYD010000115.1, forward strand.
GATTTTTCTGTTAAGTCTGGCGTTAAAAACGTCTTTGGTTTAATTGGCGGCGAATCCAACAGCATTGCACCTGGGAAACGTCCATTATCCAGCATGGCGCCAACCTTTTTGGTTAACCCGTCCCGAATTGCCATTTTAGGCACGCCAGGTGGCAGCCGAATACCAACCATGCTACTGCTTTCAACACTGGCCTTTATTGATGGTAAAAGCCCCATGTCATTTGTACCCATGCAGCGCTATCACCACCAATACTTACCCGATGTCATTGAGTATGAAAACGATGCGTTTAATCGCACAATAAAAAAAGAATTAATTGAAATGGGCTATTCTTTGGAACGTTTAAACAAAGATTACGGTAGTCGCAGTTTTTTCTATGGCGACATGCAAGCCTTAGAGTGGAATAAAAAGAACAAATCCTTAATTGCCTGCAGCGACCCTAGACACATTGGCTTGGCTGAAGTGCATTACAATTAATTTTTTTATGATTTGATGTCTTTTGATGCAACAGAAGAAGATTGTTTTTATTCTACTGCGTCATCAAAAATAGGCTGATATACCCAATGGAAATGGTTTGTTTTTTATGGTTGAAGATTTTTTTGATTGTTTGGTATTAAGCCCACAAGGCACTTTAAAAACCGTACGATTGTCTAATAATGTGCAAGGTGCTGAGTGGGCAAAAATTAATGATAAAAAAATCATTAAAGCCTTTGAAGCTTCTCAGTATTTAGGCCTACTGACTTTATTAGCCACTAAAAAAACCGATTATTTTTCAAAAGGCTTACTGTATTGGCGAAACTACATTCAACAGTATGGTCATGCCTTATCTCGTTGTGAAACTGCCTTCAATACTCAAATAAGTGCCTTTAGTGCGCCTGTTAACTTTATTAAACATCACGTTAAAACCATTCCCCCGTTACCTGGCGCAGAATATTGCAGCGAAGAGGCACTGATTAATTTATGGCATGGCTTTGATGATTGGCTGCAACTTAAAATAAGTAAGGACTACCAAAGCATTACTGATTTTCTTAGCGCTGAGTTACCTCTTTGGCGATCGGTTGGAAGAATTTGTTTGCATTTGGCTGAAAATAAGCAAGATGAAACCAACCCTTTTGCCTTTATTGCAACGTACGCAGCAACGCTAAAAAGTGATGGCAAAACCCAATATCAACCCTTAGGCAAAGCCTTACAAGCCTATGCTGGCGCACAAAACAAACACGCGTTAATGCAATTGCTACAGCCTCTCAGTGACGCTGCCAAACAGTGTGACTGGCTAAATAATCTCGTTGAAAACCACGACATTTACCACCCTTTAGCCTGGTCACCAACAGAGGCTTATCAATTACTGCAATCGGTTACAACATTAGAAACGGCAGGATTAACCGTTAAGTTACCCAATTGGTGGAAAAAACGCACTAAACCAAAAGTACAACTTTTAATTGGCAATAATGCTGCCAGTCATTTAAGTGCCGATAAACTTCTAAGCTTTGACTTAAACGTATCATTAGCGGGTGAAGCGTTAACGCAACAAGAAACTGAAGCCTTGATGGCAAGCGACAACGGCTTAACCTTATTGCGCGGGCAATGGATTGAACTTGATAAAGATAAACTCGCTGAAGCCTTATCACATTGGCAAACCGTTCAAGACAATCATGCCGATGATGGGCTTACGTTCATTGAAGGTATGCGCCTACTGGCTGGCATTAACCAAGAAATAAAACAAGGTGCTTTAGAAAACGATCTGCAAGATTGGTGTAGTATAGAAGCAAGCGACGCCTTAAAAACAACGCTAGCATCACTGCGCGCCCCCGAAACATTAAATACATGCAATGTCGGCACATTATTAAAGGCCAACCTTCGCCATTATCAAAAAGCCGGTGTTGCTTGGTTAAACTTATTAACGGGCTTAGGATTAGGCGCTTGTTTGGCCGATGATATGGGGCTTGGTAAAACCATTCAGATCATCGCGCTACTCTTAATACAAAAAAAACAAGTCAAGAAAAAATCAGACAGGCTAGCCAGTTTATTGGTTCTGCCCGCCTCATTACTCTCAAATTGGCGAGTGGAAATTTCTCAATTTGCACCCTCACTAAAAATTATCTTATTGCATCCTTCAGAAATGAAACGAAGTGACTTTGACCTTTTAACGAAAAATGAAGGCAGCAGCTTATCTGAGTTTGATTTAGTGATCACCACCTATGGCATGCTGTTACGCCAGCCCTGGTTAACAAACATTAAGTGGCATTTAACGATTTTAGATGAAGCACAGGCCATTAAAAATCCGTCTTCCAAACAAACACAGCAAGTCAAAAAACTCTCAGCAAAAGCACGAATTGCCTTAACTGGCACACCGGTTGAAAATCGACTGGGAGATCTCTGGTCCTTATTTGATTTTATTTGTCCAGGCTTGCTAGGCAATAGCGCAACATTTAAGTTATTTGTTAAATCACTCGATGAATCAAAACAAAATTCATATGAACCACTGCGTCAATTGGTCTCGCCTTACTTATTAAGGCGTCTAAAAACCGATAAAAAAGTCATCAGCGACTTGCCTGATAAAACGGAAGTGAATGCCTGGTGTGGTTTGAGTACAGCACAAGCAAAATTATATGCTCAAGCAGTTAACGAGCTAACCACCCTGCTTAAATCCACCGAAGATGGCATTAAACGAAAAGGCATGATATTGGCTTTTTTAACGCGCTTTAAACAAATATGCAATCATCCCTGTCAATGGCTGAACGAGCCTGATTTCCCTGAAGCGCTCAGTGGTAAATTTTTAAGGCTGCGTGAATTATGCGAAGAAATTGCGTCTCGCCAAGAAAAAGTACTGGTGTTTACCCAGTACCGCGCCATGATAAAACCGCTGCAATCGTTTTTAGCCACCATTTTTCAAGACAAAGGTCTATCTCTCCATGGCGGCACTGCTGTAAAAAAACGCCAGACCTTAGTTGAAGATTTTCAAAGTGATAACGGCAGTCTTTTTTTTGTTTTGTCCTTAAAAGCCGCTGGCACGGGGCTAAACTTAACCGCCGCCAATCACGTCATTCATTTTGACAGATGGTGGAACCCCGCCGTTGAAAACCAAGCAACCGATAGAGCATTTCGCATTGGTCAGAAAAAAAATGTGCTTGTTCATAAATTCATTTGCAAAGGTACCATAGAAGAAAAAATAAATATCATGTTGTGTGAGAAACAAGATTTATCTGATCGAATACTTAGTTCTGGTAACGAGTTGACGCTCACTGAAATGAATGACGAACAATTACTGAAATTGGTTGCATTGGATGTTGGCTCGTTATAATAAGGATACATTCAAATCAAAAGGTAGGAAGTATCCCCTACTTTTTAGAGAGGAAGAGGAAGAGGAGCTGGAGGAGCAACATCATGTTCAGGGAGTGTAAATAAATCTGTGTAAATTATTTCATAATCTTAAAATTAAATCTGATTTTCAAAATTGAATAAT
>CAWVYD010000116.1:0-6223 GCA_963934185.1 uncultured Legionellaceae bacterium
CAAATATAACTAAAGCCAATCATCTCCTTCACTCCAAAACGAATTGTCAACACGCTCTAATAAAAAAGGCATTCTATCAAATTATAAGCTCATCACATTACAAACTTGGTCTATCAACCTCATCATCCGTTATTTCGTCATCATCCATCAAGTCGTAATCATCCGCCAGCTCAGTAAGTGGTTCACTCACTGGTTTTAGGTTTAATACATTCTTTTCAACTAGCATAATGGATTTAAATTGAGCGACGTACGTAGAACAATTTTGTTTGAACGTCCCAATGGATTCAGGCTCATTCGTTGCTGCCTCTAACGGTAATCTCAATTCTATTCTGTTTTTATCTGCTCTTTCTTTTAAGTAATTTAGCGAGGACTCTTTACGACTTGTGGTTTCACCTTTAACAATTGACGATAATATTCCATGCAATTTTGACGTTGGTTTAGCTTCTTTGTATTCACTTGATATTCGTTCGTGAATGTAAACACAGGCACCAAGCAATAAAAACTCATCCTTTTGTATGTCTTTTATGCTTTGATTTAACCACTCTACGCTTTGTTCTTCAGGTTCTACACTTTCTTCCAGTGTATTAGGATCCAATAATTTAGGAATTAATGAATTAATAAAATTAATTTCACTTTTTCTATCCCCTTCACCTATTAAATATTTTGTGGCTGGATTAGAGAAGAGAGTATAAGCCCCATTCTTTTTTTTCGAATAAGAAGTACTTAAATTTTTCACATTTAAATAAAGCTCGCTGTAGGACTCCCACAGTTCTTGATAACCATCCAAAAATATTTTGTGATGATTTTTTTGTGATTCCGGGCTGAGCTGATTAAATATAGAGCTGTCTGTTGTTGGGGTAGTAATATCTGAGGTTTCATCAAAGTAATCCGCTGCTTCAGAGTCTATACAGTTCATGATTTTCTGAGCATTACCAACGACCTGAAACGCAGCATCCTGAATAACTTGCTTAAAAAAACTAAATTGCCCTCGCGGGGACTTAATTGATGAGTCAACCTCTGCAACCGATGTTTCGTTACGTTTCATTATTTGCTCCTGAGGTGGCTCCATATATAAATAAGCCATATCTACGTCCGTTAGCATGCTTATATCTCCAGATTTCATCCATTAAATCCATATCAAATTCATACCAATGTTATTATGATGAATTTGTAAGAAGAGAATATTTATATCAGTGATGTTTGATAAAAGCAAAAAGGTCAAACGACTTAAGACATAACAAGTACCGTTTCCATTTAAAAAAGAGTGTTCAGTTTTTCTAATACGTATTGATTGGCTTTGTTGCTCATAACTAATACGTGTTGAGTTCTGCCAAAATGTTTAATTGCTTGTTCTAATTCCTTAATGGAATCACACAACAAAACATTCAATGGTATGTCTGTCGCTCCCCTAGTAGGTGCATTGAGAAAAAGTGCTAAATCTGCGCTTTCAACCGCCTTTAATATTTCCTTAAAAAATAAACCACTGCGCATCGTATGAGAACCAAAATCAACAATAGCAATGAATGCTTCTTCTTTAATCTTTGCGCGTAAACCATTGACCGTCGATTGAATGGCGGTTGGGTGATGCGCAAAATCATCATAAATGCGTACGTTATTAATTATTTTTTTTAATTCTAAACGACGTTTCACGCTTTTAAAGGTTTTAAATGCACGCTCTATGTCATGAATATCGATGTTTAAAGAAATGCAAACAGCAAACACAGCCAACGCATTTTGAACGTTATGCCAGCCAATTAAATCCCATGAAATACGCGCTAAAATTTCTGCGCCTTGCAAGACATCAAACTGACTGCCATCTGCATTAATTAACGTTGCATGCAAACCACTAACGTGATTAAAGCGCACCACCTTTGACCACGTGCCCATGGCTAATAACTCATCAACGCTTTCAATTTCACTTGGGCAAACAATAACGCCTTGCTCAGGTATCACACGCAACATGCCATGAAATTGTTTTTGTATGGCATGCATGTCCTCAAAGAGGTCGGCATGATCAAACTCTAAATTATTCACCAATGCAATGTCTGGCCGGTAGTGAACCATTTTGGAACGCTTATCAAAAAAAGCCGTATCGTATTCATCTGCTTCAATCACAAACAGCTCTGAATCCATTGCTCGCGCAGAAATGCCAAAGTTTCTGGGGGCGCCGCCAATTAAAAAGCTTGGTGACAAACCAGCACATTCCAGCGTCCAAGCAAGTAAACTACTGGTAGTAGTTTTACCATGCGTCCCTGAAACCGCAATGACTGTTTTATGCCTAAGTACGTGTTGATATAACCATTCGGGGCCGGATATATAAGGCCTTTTATTGGTTAAAATATCTTCAATAACCGGCATACCCCGCTTTGCTGCATTACCTATCACATACATATCGGGCTGTTTATCGAATGCTTGTACGCCATAGCCTTGTGTTATACCAATGCCTTGCTCTGCTAGAACATCACTCATCGGTGGATAAGTATTTTCATCACACCCGGTCACGCTAATATTCATTGCATTGGCAATGCTTGCAATGCCTGCCATAAACGTACCGGAAATACCAATAATGTGTATGTGCATATTCTTAGCGCCTTGCAAGTTCTTCTTTTATTCGCGTGATCTGTTGCTCGATGCAACCCATTTGCTTTGACAGTGCCAGTACTGTTGCTTGCAATGCTTGACGTTGCTCATAATCTTTTTCTCTACGCAGTGCTCGTTCTTTTTCATCCCGAGATAACATTAACTTAGCCATGTCTTTTTGTTGCTTATCAAGCGTTACGTTTAATTTTGACTGAGATTCTGGTTGATTTTTTTTAAGAAAATAGTCATAGACACTGCCAGAAGCCATGTCTACCTCACCCAGTAATGCATTGACGTTTGTCTTTTTTCTTCGTCTTAGCGATTGTGAACGAAGTGCATTGATTAGTACGTTAATTTTTTGAAGTAATTGAGCCGCCGCTTTAGAGCGGAGTAACGGCAGCGCCATATTTTTTAATCGCAACAGGTCATGACGAAGCTCTGCCACATAAGCCGGCAAATGGTAGCGCTGAACCGGATCGACCTGAACATGAAATAAGCCTTTAGGATACAAGTGTGGCTCAACTCGTAACAGATGTTGCTGACCATACCACTCAACTTCTGTCACTCTTGTTTCTAACGTTTCGATTAACCGTCTATTTTGCATGAAACATCCTGTGATTCTTTATTGAGCCATTATATACCCAGCGGATATGAAGATGCGACATTTTAGTATTGATATTTATGCGTGAGCAATCCACTGTTCGTTCGCTATAGAGCCGGCTATACCTCACTCATAGTGATTGACTCACACAAAAATCTCGGCACTAAATATATCGCATCGTCTATGCGTGAGCAATCCACTGTTCGTTCGCTATAGAGCCGGCTATACCTCACTCATAGTGATTTACTCACACAAAAATCTCGGCACTAAATATATCGCATCGTCATATCCACTGGGTATATACCCAGCAGATATGACAATGCGACATTTTAGTATTGATATTTATGCGTGAGCAATCCACTGGGTATATACAAAAAAATATGAACGAAAATATATTTATTTTTTCTAAAAAAAGACTGGCATATTATCGCAATCCTCATATACACTAATTTTCGTTACTGTTGTCGAATGATAAGCAATCGACCCACAATTAGCGCAATAAGCGTCCAATTGAATGGCTAATCTACCATAAAGAGTAACACGAGTGTTGCCAGTTAACCTCTGCGCAAATAGTAGAATTTCATAGGATGAAAGGAGAAAAAATCATGTCCAAGTTTAACTTGCTAGTCAAATCAAACGAAGATCTAAACAAATTCCCCAACGCCACTCAAGCTCAAAAAAACCTCAAGATAAGCATTAAAAGCATTAGCTATGCAGAAGTAGGCGAACAACACAGTACGTATTTTAAACAACTAAAAGCCGTTGTTCAAACATTGACCAATGATTTCACGGACAACAAGCAAAAAAAACTTTCCACCCTAGCGCCTGAACAAACAATGATGATTTTACTTGGCGCTGCATTATTTACACAAAAACAAATTAAAGAGACCTATTTTGTTCCCATTATCGCTCCCATTATTAAAATCAACATATCATCGGTCGTCAAACCGAGCGGTACGCTGGGAACCCATGGCAGCGATCTTTACCAAAGCATTGATAAATTACCTGCTATTTTAAATATGACAGGCTCCGACAATGCAGACCAAGTAAAAACCTTTGCTAAACGTGCTTTTTATGAATGGTATCAAAAGTCTGCTAAACCTATTATGCCTGACGGTACATTGAGCATATCAGATTCTACCGCCTTTGGTGAAAATGGGGACATTGACCGCAACAAAGCTGAATCAACCTTAGAAATTTTTGCTGCTCACTTACCTCATATCGAAGAGGATCAATATCTGTATTTAATTACGAATAAAAATCTAAATCAAAGTGATTACGCTAATGACCTTCCAGCATCAAGTGGTAATATCATTACAAATGCTGTATCTGGCACCGCTAGTTTAGCCAGTAGCGCTGTGACAGGTGCGCTTAAAATAGTAGCAAGCCCACTGTCTTATTTTTGGGCCAGAGAACCTGATACTGCTCCGAAAATCGAGGCGGAAAAAGAAGACAGTAAGGTGGTTACTGAGCAAGCCACTGCAGCAATGAATTAATAGAAGCACGCGAGAGAGTACCTTTTGGTACTCTCTCGTTCCTTTAAACAAACGTATCAATCAGATTTTTGAGCAATGGTTAAATTGGAGTGATGAATAAACCAATAAATGGCTGCAACAAAAACGCCGCCAATTAACGTCGCAAATGCCCATATGTACGCTGACACTAGTGCAGGTCGACGATTTAATTGATTCAGCGCTCCCGCATCACGCGCAACGGCCCCAGCAAACATTAAATGCACCAACGCATTAATTAACATCAACAGCAATTGAAAATGCGATAATTGTTGGCTGTATTGTGTCATTAACGTTTCAAGCATTTACTGAACTCCCCTAATCGTTTACCCATGGCTTTTGCTAACAAAATTTCGTCCTCTGATAATGTGTTATCGCTCGCAATCCCAGCAACATGCGTCACCCCATAAGGCGTTCCTCCAGTACTGGTTGTCATTAAATTATGATTACTGTACGGCAAGCCTAATAAACACATGCCATGATGCATTAAAGGCAACATCATACTTAACAGCGTACTTTCCTGACCGCCATGCATGCTGCTGCTTGAACTAAAAACGCAGGCTGGTTTATCAATTAAGTCACCGGCAAGCCACAGTGCTGAAGTGCCATCTAAAAAATATTTTAAGGCCGAAGCCATGTTACCAAAACGCGTTGGGCTACCTAAGGCTAAGCCTTTGCAATGTTTAACGTCATCATGTGAGCAATACATTGCGCCTTCTTCTGGCACACTCTCCGCCACTTTTTCGCTTACTGATGAAATCGATGGCACGGTACGAATGCGCGCTTCCATCCCGTCAACGGATTCTATGCCTCTAGCAATCAACTGGGCTAACTTTTGCGTTGCGCCATGATGAGAATAATACAAAACTAAAACATAAGGCTCGTTCATAAACAGTCCTTGATAAAGGTATTGATGTTTTCAGTCGGCCGACCAATCGCAGCATATTCGCCACATAATACAATAGGCCGCTCCATTAATTTAGGAATCGCATGCAACGCCTCAATAATGTCTGCCTCTGATTTATTTGCCAAATCAAGCTCAACATATTCAGCTTCTTTTTTCCGCAATAAGTCAGAAGCATCCATATTTAGCGCGCCAAGTAATGCTTTAATGGCATTGACGGAGAGTGGTGTTTTTAAATATTCAATCAGCGTTAACTCAATATTTGCTTCTTGCAATAGCGCTAACGCTTGTCTTGATTTGGAACATTTTGGATTGTGATATAAAGTTACAGTACTCATTAAGAAAAATTCCACTATAATAAAAAAAGAATCAATATACCGAAAGTCTTTTATAGATGCTAAATATTAAACGTACACTGCATAGAAAAACCAATGAAGCTTATACCTTTTTACGTTTCGTGTTTCGAAATTTCATCGATGATGACTGCTCGAATATTGCCTCCACGCTTACCTTTACCAGCCTTTTGGCCATTGTACCACTGATGTCTGTCAGCTTTGCGTTACTGGCCTCATTTCCCGTCTTCCAAGAACTTTCATCACCCATTCAAACCTATATTTTTGAACATTT
>CAWVYD010000117.1:0-6212 GCA_963934185.1 uncultured Legionellaceae bacterium
AAATGGATAGGACAAAGTCCAGGTGGCTTAAGCGCTTCAAAGTGAATCGTTAACACGCCCTAATCACCTTAATTTTATTTGAGAGACCTTGTGGCTGAACTATCTAATATTCGAAATTTCTCAATCATTGCCCATATTGATCATGGTAAATCAACCTTAGCTGACCGATTTATTGCGCATTGTGGCGGTTTGTCTGAACGTGAAATGCAATCGCAGGTACTCGATTCAATGGACATTGAAAAAGAGCGCGGCATTACCATAAAAGCTCAGAGTGTCACGCTTAATTATGAAGCTAGAGATGGTCAAAGTTACCAATTAAATTTTATTGACACGCCAGGGCATGTTGACTTCAGTTATGAGGTGTCACGTTCGCTTGCAGCGTGTGAAGGTGCTTTATTAGTTGTGGATGCAGCTCAAGGCGTAGAAGCGCAAACCGTTGCTGTATGTTACACGGCGGTTGAGCAAGGTTTGGAAGTTGTGCCGGTACTTAATAAAATAGATTTGCCGCAAGCCGATCCAGAGCGAGTCATTAAAGAGATTGAAGAGATTATTGGCATTGATGCCAGTGGCGCCGTTGAAGCCAGCGCAAAGTCTGGCTTAGGGGTGGTTGATGTGCTTGAGGCTATCATTGAACACATTCCACAGCCGAAAGGTGATCCGGACAAACCTTTGCAAGCGTTAATCATTGATTCATGGTTTGATAGTTATTTAGGCGTCGTTTCATTGGTGCGCGTTAAAGATGGCGTGTTAAAAAAAGGCGCTAAAATTAAAGTTATGTCGACAGGGCGTATTCATCAAGTCGATAAAGTTGGCCATTTTACACCTAAACGAACGGACAGGGAGCAACTCACAGCGGGGGAAGTGGGTTATGTGGTCGCAGGAATTAAAGACATTCATGGCGCGCCAGTGGGCGATACACTTACCTTTGCAAAAGATGGTGTCTTAGTCGCTTTACCTGATTTCAAAAAAGTTCAACCCCAAGTGTTTGCAGGTTTATTTCCTATTTCTTCTGAAGATTATGAGTCCTTTCGTGATGCTCTAGCAAAATTAAGTTTAAATGATGCGTCTCTTTTTTATGAACCTGAATCGAGTGAAGCATTAGGATTTGGTTTTCGATGTGGCTTTTTAGGCATGTTGCATATGGAGATCATTCAAGAAAGATTAGAGCGCGAATATAATATGGATTTAATTTCCACTGCGCCAACGGTTATTTATGAAATTGTGACGAATAAAGGCGAAGTTAAAAAAGTAGATAATCCATCATTATTGCCTGCACCAAATTTTATTGAAGAAATGCGTGAACCAATTGTACGTGCAAATATTTTGGTGCCTCAAGCGTATTTGGGAAACATCATTACGTTATGTACAGAAAGACGCGGTACGCAAGTCAATTTACAATACCTTGGTAATCAAATTACCTTAAGTTATGACATTCCTATGAGTGAAGTGGTCTCTGATTTTTTTGATCGATTAAAATCCATTAGCCGAGGCTATGCCTCCCTTGATTATGAATTTACTCATTTTGAAGCAGCGAATTTGGTTAAGATGGATATTTTAATTAATGGTGAAAAAGTAGACGCTTTGTCTTTAATCGTGCATCGTGATAATTCTCAATTTCGTGGTCGATCGTTGGTTGAGCGCATGCGGGAATTGATTCCAAGGCAAATGTTTGATATTGCGATTCAAGCGGTTTTAGGTGGGCAAATCATTGCGCGTAGCACGGTAAAAGCATTGCGTAAAAACGTTATAGCAAAATGTTACGGTGGAGATGTATCGCGTAAACGCAAGTTACTTGAAAAACAAAAAGCTGGGAAAAAGCGCATGAAGCAGGTGGGTAATGTTCAAATTCCACAAGAAGCGTTTCTTGCTGTTTTTTGCAGCTCTGATAGCAAAGGAAGCAAGTAATGAATTTAGCCTTAATTTTATTGGTATGCATGGTGACAACAGGTTTAATGTCACTTGTGAATCGATTTTATTTGTTTAGTAAAACAGCTGAGTCCAGTTGGCTGGTTTGGACGATAGAACAAGGTGCTTCGTTTTTCTCAGTCTTTTTGATTGTGTTTTTTGTGCGTTCTTTTGTGGTTGAACCCTTTAGGATCCCTTCCAGTTCATTGGAACCAACCTTATTAGTTGGCGATTTTCTTTTGGTTAATAAATTTTCATATGGACTTCGCTTGCCTGTGTTAGAGAAAAAAATTATTAATATTAGTGCACCATTGAGGGGGGATGTGGTGGTTTTTCGTTGGCCACCGAATGATAAGTTTGATTACATAAAACGAGTCATTGGCATGCCAGGTGATAAAATAGACTATCATAATAAAGTGTTGACTATTAATGGCATTGAAGCAAAGCAGAGTGTGATTGAAATGACAGGTTTTACGGATGGTCAAGGGATTGTTCAAGCCGTTGAACGTAGGCAAGAAGCATTAGGTGATGTGACGCATGATATTTTTATAAACCCAGCCAAAGAAGTCTTTGATTTTAATGTTACGGTGCCAAAAGGACAGTATTTTGTTATGGGTGATAACCGTGATCATAGCAGTGATAGTCGCTACTGGGGTTTTGTGCCGGATGAAAATTTAAGAGGCCACGCTTTTTTTAAATGGATGAGTTGGAACAGTATGCTAAATACCGTTCGATGGTCACGTTTAGGCACATATATTTACTAATATTTTCGATTCAAGGAGGAATGGATATGTTATGTAGACAAAAGGGGCTCTCTTTTATAGGTTTTTTATTAGCAGCAGTTTTTGTGGTGGCAGTTGGCATCATCGCAATGAAAGTCATACCTGTTTACATCAGTCATTATTCTATTACTAAAGCGATGAAAGATTTAAATGCTTTGCCTAAAGATGAATTAAAACAAAGTTCACAGCAGGGGAAGGCTTTTTTAAGAGAGTATTTGTCTCGCAAACTGTATATTAATGAGATCTGTTTTATCAGTAAGAAAGAAATGATAATTAAAAGAAAGCGAAAAGTATACATCGTATCTGTACCTTACACGGTAGAGAAAAAGTTAATAAGTAATGTATACCTAATTTTTAAATTTAAACCATCCTATGAGGTTACTATTGAAGGCAATTAATCTTCAGCCGCTTTATCAATTAATCGGTTATCAATTTCAAGACAAACGCTTAATTTTAAATGCATTAACCCATCGAAGCCGAGGCGCTAAAAACAACGAGCGTCTAGAGTTTCTAGGTGACTCAGTATTAAATTTTGTTATCGCTGAGGCGCTGTATCAACGTTACCCGGAATCTTTAGAAGGTGATTTAAGCAGGTTACGTGCTTGTTTGGTTAAAGGGGAGACGTTATCTGAGGTAGCGAGAGAACTTTCGCTGGGAGATTATGTTCAACTTGGCCAAGGTGAGTTAAAAAGTGGAGGGTTTCGGCGTGCCTCCATTTTAGCAGACTGCTTAGAAGCAATGATTGCTGCTGTTTTGCTTGATTCAGATTTTGAAGCATGCAAACAAGTAATTTTAACTGTTTTTGCTAAACGTTTAGTAGGTGACATTAATTTTGAAAGCTTAAAAGATCCTAAAACACAGTTGCAAGAACGCCTTCAAAGTAAAAATATTAACTTGCCTGAATACCGTTTGATTCAAGTATCTGGTGAGCAACATAATCAAATATTTGAAATTTTATGTGTTGTAAAGTCTTTGGATTTGAAAAGTGTTGGTAAGGGGACGACGCGTCGCAAAGCAGAAAAAAATGCAGCGCAACAAATGCTAACCCACTTAACTTAATTATTTTATTTTCTTTTTTACTATGCGTTTCTTTTTTGTGTGCTTAAGGCTTGCACGCTCATTTCATTTGCTTGGCAGTCATAAAAAAAAGTAACAAAAAAGCTTGCGCCGGCTATCGTTTCGAGTCATTATTTTCTTAATATCAATTAAGGAGAAAATGCATGGCTGCAACGGAAAAAAAATTAAAGGCAATTAAGGATAAGCAAACCCAAACACAAATTATTTCTAGTATTTCAAGTGATACAGGGTTAGCTAATAAAGACGTTAAAGCGGTGCTTGAGCAGTTAGGCGAGTTATCACATCGTCATATTATGAAGCGTGGAAGTGGCGAATTTAAAATTCCTTTTATGGGCATTAAAATAAACCGTAAAGTTAAGCCTGCAACTAAAAAGCGTATGGGTAGAAATCCTGCTACTGGCCAAGAGATGGAAATCTCAGCTAAACCAAAAAGAGAAGTTGTGAAAGCCATGCCTCTTAAAGCCATTAAAGAATTATTGGAAACGGATTAAAAGTAATGTTTGTTTAAAACGTTATTAGTAGTTAAGGCAATTATTAATCAGGTTTTATAATTTGAGTAATGATTGCTTTTTTTTTGGCTTTAAATAAGTAATTTAAAAAAAAACAGAAAAACTCATTGACTCTAGCTAATCATTTGATAAAATAGCCCTTCTTTCGGAGAGGTGGCCGAGTGGCTGAAGGCGCTCCCCTGCTAAGGGAGTATGGGAGAGATCCCATCGAGGGTTCGAATCCCTCCTTCTCCGCCATTGTATTGATGCAATGGTAATGAAAGAAACACTAAAAATGCGCCTGTAGCTCAGCTGGATAGAGTACCTGGCTACGAACCAGGCGGTCGGACGTTCGAATCGTTCCAGGCGCGCCATTTTAGTGATTAAGTATTGTTTATCAATCCTTTGATTTTTTACCTTCACACATTACTTTCTGATTTTACCATAAAAAATTAAATCAACGATTAATCCTTCCCTTATTTACGATCGCACTCAGTATAAATAAAGCTTGTTAATGTCATTAGATAATTATTTATATTAAAGAATGTAGCTAAGTATGATATCGCTCCATCGAGGCCTCAATAAGGATGATACGTTGGATAAGGCTGTTATCGTGGAATTTACTTCTATCATTGATTATTAGTCGTTTAGCCCCTCCTCATCGAAAGAGTTTGGGTATCGTAGCAACGACACTTTGAATTATATCAGGCAATAACAGAATAAAGCCTGAGTATAGGCTTCATTTATTAGGGCGTGTTTATTGGGAGGGGATCAATGCCATTGAATTAAGGCATTAGTGTGAGTGTCGGCCGGCGCTTAACGCCTTATGGCTGCGCCATTGTGTGGGTGTGAAAAACAATCGCTTTCGCTCATGACTTCCTTAATTCAATGGCATTAGGGAGGGGATGCTAATCAATTGCCTGTTGCTCAATATTGCCCATAACAACGTGTTGTGCATTAACTGATAACAGTCATTATCCTTTACCAATTTACGACCTGTTATGCAGCTGGCGAAGCCATTGGATCAAAAGCGCGTGGCATTGCATTGCCGGGCATTGGTTTCATGTCGATTTGAGTGGCTTTAGGTACATGCAGCAGTCTGTTCACGTGTATGAGCACGGTACGTAACTCCACTTGTTGTTTGGCAAGTTCTATGGGCTGTTGAGGCTTAGCCGTATACGTTGGGGTGTTAGGTGTTTGAGTAAAGGGGGAAAGTATTGGCATTTGTGTGCGATATTTTTCTAAAATTAATGATTGTGCTTCGGGTGGTAGGTCGCGCATGTTATGAATTAATCTATCACTCATTTGATTCATTTTATATGAGTCATAACGTGTGCCATTTTTGAAATCGTGATTTAATTCTTTTTCAAGTGATTTCATCTCTTCATTGGTATTACGTATTTTTCTAGGGCTTAAATGTTGCATAGATGATGGCGTTGGTCTAATTATCTTGCTGGGCGATAAAGAAGGAAGGCTTATTGCCTCATTTAGCGGGGTAATAACGTTACTTTTGCAGGCATCAATGGCTTTTATTTTTTCTTTTAGAATTAAACGCAAATAGTCTTGGTCTGCATGGCATTGGGTAAGTGCACGTTCTATGTCACCATTGGCAAGCGTAAAACGTTTGGCACTTAAGGTGTATTTCCTTGCTAAGTCGCGAGCGCTAAAAGCAGCAAGTTTCGCTTTTTCAGCGGCGATAGAAGCATCATGTTTTTCTTTCGGTGAAAGTGTATTAAGTTGTTGGCCAGGCAATAATAAATAAAGCTGCCCATTTTCTTCTTCTAGGCGAGCATTTTTACTGGCTAAGTAAGGGTGTTTATTGCGATCTAAAAAGGCAGAATTAGTCGCTGAAAGAATGAAATGACAAGGGCTGGCTTCTTCAACAAAGTGCAAAGCACCATTAATATAATGAGATGACAAGTGTTTTGGCTTGCTATAAAACGCTGCGTTTAACGCTGTT
>CAWVYD010000118.1:0-6201 GCA_963934185.1 uncultured Legionellaceae bacterium
AACACCTTTAACAGCATGTTCAACAATTCCAGGAAAGGATTGAGCAACTGGGCATCCAGGAGTCGTCAAACTCATTTTCACATCAACGTAAGCATCATCCGCAACGTCAACTTCGTAAATTAAACCCAGATCATAAATGTTCACAGGGATCTCTGGATCAAACACCAACTTTAGTGCCGCTACAATATTAACTTCGAGTAGCTCTTTGTCTAACGTGTTTTCTTTTTTTTGAACTTTCGTATCGTTTGATTTTTTCTTAAAACCTAGCATCAGTTTCTCTCACTATTCGGTTGAAGCAATCGTACCAATTTTTTGCTCAAAAGCGGCCATTAACGTATGCCAAGCCAAGGTTGCGCATTTTACACGAGCTGGAAACTCTCTAACACCAGCCAATACTGTTAACTTATCCATCGTTTCAAAATCAGCGTCATTATCGCCTGTAACCATTTGATGAAATCGTTCGAAAAGCGCTTTTGCCTGCTTAACACTTAAGCCTTTTAAGGCGTCAGTCATTAAAGAGGCAGACGCTGTTGATATGGCGCAGCCTCGGCCTTGAAAGCTGGCTTTTTGAATGATTTTATTATCATCAATGTTTAAAAACAAAGTCAGCTTATCACCGCACAAAGGATTAAAACCATCCGCGCAATGGCAAGCATCAGCCATTTCATAACAGTTTCGAGGGTTACGATTGTGATCAACAATCACCTCTTGATAGAGCTCTTTTAAGTCAAACATTTATTTAAACACCTCAACCACGTTTTGAAGGCCTTGCATCAAAGCATCCACTTCTTGGCGGGTATTATAAAAAGAAAACGATGCCCTTGTCGTTGCTGGGACGTCAAAGAAATCCATTACAGGCATAGCGCAATGATGACCACTACGAATGGCAATGCCATCCGCATCTAAAATGGTTCCCATGTCATGCGGGTGAATACTGTCATGTACAAAAGACAAAACACTCGCTTTCTTTTTAGCAGTGCCAATGATTCGAAAACCATCAAGTGCCAATAAAGACTCTGTCGCGTAAGTGAGTAACTCATGCTCATAGGCTGCAATGGCTGGTAAACCAACCGCCATTAAATAATCAATGGCGGCGCCCAACCCAATGGCACCTGCAATGTTGGGTGTACCTGCTTCAAATTTTGCTGGCAATGGTGCGTATTGGCTTTTCTCAAAGGTGACGTATGAAATCATGTCACCACCACCCATAAAAGGCGTCATATCATCAAGCAACGCTTCTTTGCCCCACAATATACCAATGCCGGTAGGTCCATACATTTTATGGCCTGAAAAGGCGTAAAAATCACAACCTAAGGCTTGTACATCAATTGTTTGATGCGGCGCTGCTTGCGCGCCATCAATTAAAATAGCCACGCCTGCTTTTTTAGCTAAAGCAACCATTTCCTCAACCGGATTAATGCTACCTAACGCATTGGAAATATGACTGACTGCAATGAACTTTGTGTTATTAGAGATAAGCGAAGCAAACTCATTGAGCATTACTTCACCGGAGTCATTAATTGGCGCTGCAACTAAATGTGCACCCGCTTTCTCGCAAATCATCTGCCACGGTACAATGTTTGAGTGATGCTCTAAATGAGTAACTAACACTTCATCGCCTGCTTTCAATCGTGGCAAGACATAACTGTTTGCTACTAAATTGATGGACTCTGTGGTCCCACGCGTAAAAATGCATTCACGCGAGGTTGGTGCATTAATGAAATCAGAAATTTTTTTCCGAGCAGCTTCATAAGCCTTGGTGGCTTTTTCACTTAAATAATGAACGCCACGGTGCACGTTTGAATTCGTGCTTTTATAATAATCATTGACTGCATCAATCACTGCATTAGGCTTTTGGGTTGTTGCTGCATTGTCTAAATACACCAATGTTTTTCCGCGCACAGTTGAAGATAAGATGGGAAAATCTTGTCGTAATGACTCTACTGGAAACGATGATTTAAACGTCATAAGCCTGCCTTAAATGCTGTTCTAATTTCTGATGCAAATGTTCTTTTAATTTTTCATGTTGCTTTGAGGCTAATTTTTCAATGAGATCGCCTGCAAATGCATTAACTAAAAGTGAGACGGCATCATCTTTCGGTATGCCGCGTGATTGCATATAAAACAATTCATTTTCATCCAATTGTCCGATGGTCGCACCATGAGCGCATTTCACATCATCAGCGTAGATTTCTAATTGAGGCTTAGTATTAACTTCTGCTTTAGGCGATAACAGTAAATTTCTATTTTGCTGTGACGCATCTGTTTTTTGCGCATCTTTAGCCACAAAAATGGAGCCATTAAACACGCCTTTAGATTGCCCACCTAAAATACCTTTGTACACCTCATCACTCGTAGCATGCGGGCATAAATGATTAACCTTTGTATAATGCGCTACGTTTTGTTTGTTCGCTGTTAAATACAAGCCATTCATACTAATATGAGCGCCCTCACCCATAATATCAGCGTTTAAATCGCTTCGAATCATAGCGCCACTCATGGCAAATGAATGACACTCAGCTTGCGCATTACGAGACAAATATACATTTGTTTTACCAATGTGTTGCGATTCATTACTTTCTTCAATTAACTTAACGTAGTTTAAACGTGCATTATCTTTAATAATAAATTGCGAGACATGATTATTAAAATACGTTGATTTGTCCTCACCTGTAAATCGCTCAACCAACTCAATGGAAGCACCCTCTTCAACTAAAATCATGTGCTGAAAATGCTGGCTTAGATTTGATTGCGTTGTATTAAACTGAATATTAAGAGGCTGTGTTACTTGAATATTTTTTTCAACATGAATAAACAGTCCTTCGCTTAATAATGCCAAATTTAAATGTTCAAAACAGTGCGCCTGCTTTGATATATCAGACGAAAAAATAACATCAACATCTTTTTTAAAACGCGTTAACGCATCACTCAGTGTTAAAATACTGACGCCTTCAGGCAAGTTTGTTGGAATGGAAACAGCGCCGTTTTCGATGACAATTGAGCTAAGCGTTTCATCTTCTAATACTGATGTTTGCCCTAGCGCACCATCAAAGTTTTTTAATGCCTCTAGCGAAGCATATTTCCATTGCTCAGTTTTTCTTGTTGGCAACCCTTGCTTTTGATACGCATGAAACGCATCGGTTTGCTGATCGGAAAACCAACGGGGAAATTTTGTTTGACTCGCGTTAAACTGAGACTCATAAAAGGCGGCTAATGCACTCATTAAGCAACGTCCTCTAACCAACGATAGCCTTTGTCTTCAAGTTCTAACGCAAGTGATTTATCACCTGAACGAATAATTTTACCGTCAGCTAATACATGAATAAAGTCTGGTTCGATGTAGTCTAATAAACGTTGATAATGCGTAACTAAAACAATGCCGCGATCTGGACTACGCATACCATTAATGCCTTCAGCAACGGTTTTTAATGCATCAATATCAAGACCAGAATCCGTTTCATCTAAAATGGCTAAACGAGGCTCAAGTAATAACATTTGCAAAATTTCATTACGCTTTTTCTCTCCGCCAGAAAAACCTTCATTCAAGCTGCGGTAAAGAAAGCCTTCATCCATGCCCACCTCTTTACATTTGGCTCGCACAAAACTTAAAAATTCAATCGCATCCATTGGCACTTGGCCTTGTGCTTTTTGCACCGCATTGACCGACGCTTTTAAAAAATTAACATTGGTTACACCCGGAATTTCAACCGGATATTGAAAGGATAAAAAGATGCCTTTATGAGCACGTTCTTCAGGGCTTAAACCGTCCAGGCTAGTGCCATCGAGTAATAAGTCACCTTGAGTAATTTGATAATCTTGGTGTCCAGCAATCACTTTTGAAAGCGTGCTTTTTCCTGAACCATTTGGGCCCATAATGGCATGCACTTCACCGGCCTTAATCGATAGATTAATGCCTTTTAAAATATCCGCACCACTGCAAGAAACGTGTAAATTTTTAATGTCTAACATAATCACTAACCTCTAAAACATATTATATCGGCGCTATCCGACAGAACCTTCTAAACTGATCCCTAACAATTTTTGCGCTTCGACCGCAAACTCCATCGGCAACTCTTTAAGTACTTGCTTACAAAAACCATTAACAATCATCGAAACAGCATCTTCCGTATCAATACCACGTTGATGGCAATAAAATAATTGATCTTCGGATATTTTAGACGTGCTGGCTTCATGTTCAATTTGAGCGCTTGGATTTTTTACCTCAATGTAGGGAAACGTATGCGCAGAACATTTGTCGCCCATTAGCATGGAATCACACTGCGTGTAATTTCGTGCATTATTTGCCATAGGAGAAATGCGAACCAAACCACGATAGGCATTATGTGACTTACCGGCTGAGATGCCTTTGGAGATAATGGTACTTTTTGTATGATTGCCTAAATGAATCATCTTAGTACCCGTATCCGCTTGCTGATAATTATTGGTTAACGCAACCGAATAAAATTCACCCACAGAATAGTCACCTTTTAAAATAACACTTGGGTATTTCCAGGTAATGGCTGAACCCGTTTCAATTTGCGTCCATGAAATTTTAGCGCGCTCATGTGCAACGCCTCGTTTGGTCACAAAATTATAAATCCCGCCTTTGCCGTCTTTATCGCCAGGGTACCAATTTTGAACAGTAGAATATTTAATCGAAGAATTTTTATGAGCAACCAATTCAACCACCGCCGCATGCAATTGATTTTCATCTCGCATTGGCGCCGTACAACCTTCCAGATAACTCACATAACTGTCTTCATCTGCAACAATTAAGGTGCGTTCAAATTGCCCAGTATTAAGTGCGTTAATTCGAAAATAGGTTGATAATTCCATTGGGCAACGCACGCCTTTGGGAATGTAGACAAACGAACCGTCACTAAACACCGCTGAATTTAATGCCGCATAGAAATTATCTCGATAAGGTACAACAGAGCCCAAGTATTTTTTAATCAGCTCGGGATGTGTTTGAACCGCTTCAGAAAAAGGACAAAAAATAACGCCTACTTCAGCCAGCTTATCTTTAAAGGTGGTTGCCACAGAAACGCTGTCAAACACCGCATCCACCGCAATTCCAGCTAAACGCTGTTGCTCAAGCAAGGGTATACCCAATTTTTCATAGGTGCGTATAAGTTCAGGATCAACTTCATCCAAGCTTTTAGGGCCGTCTGTTACCGCTTTAGGGGCAGAGTAATAAGAAATGGATTGCAAGTCGATTTTTTCAAAATGTACGCTCGACCATTCCGGATGCGTCATGGTTTTCCAATGCTCAAATGCTTTCAAACGCCAATTTAATAAAAATTCAGGCTCGTCATTTTTAGCAGAAATAATACGTATTATCTCTTCGTTCAACCCGACAGGAATGGTGTCTGACTCAATGTCTGTCACAAAACCGTGTTCGTACTCTTTTTTTACAATGGTATCTAAAGTTTCTGAGTGACTGGTATTACTCACACTAATTCTCTCTTAACGTATCTAATAATAGGCTCAATACTTAATTCAGATGAAGGCCTGCTCAATTCCGATAATTTAACATGGCTTAACACGCCATCAATCGCTTTATCTATCAAGCGCCAATGCTGACTTATTTGGCAATTTAATTGTAAAGCACATTGACTGGTTTTATCTGCGCATTCCGTTAAGCCTGTTCGTTGCTCAATGGCGTTAATTATATCAGCAATAGAAATGGTTTCAGTCTGTTTGGCTAAACGGTAACCCCCTTTGGCACCTTGAACAGAAAGCAATAATTTAGCCTGAACCAAACGTTTTACTAATTTGCTGACAGTTGGCTTTGAAACGCCCGTTTCGAATGTAATTTCAGAAACATTCATCAAACCATTGACTTTAGCCAAGCACACCATAATAACAGTGCTGTAATCAGCCAATTTACTGATTCGAAGCATATCGTTTATCGCCCATATCATCTAGTACTAAAATGGTATTGATTAAAGATGCGAGAATATAGGAATTTTACAAAGAGGTCAAATAGAAATAAGCTTTGAAGAAGTAATATCGAAAGTTAAAACCCGCATTGCCAAGGCATTTGGCTATAGTCAACAATTAACCGAAGACTGATATGCGTCTTTTTATAAACTAAATTAGTAAAAATTGCACAAACTCGGTTAGCGTTTTGTAACTTATCACTCAAATTATTAGCCAAGTCTAGGGCGTGTTGACCATTCGTTTTGGTGTGAAGGCTTA
>CAWVYD010000119.1:0-6127 GCA_963934185.1 uncultured Legionellaceae bacterium
AGATTACTTCTTCAATATCCGTTAAAAGTGCTTTATAGAGTGCATTAATTCGTATGGTGTGGCTTGTGCTTGCAATGCATATTCAAAGCTTTGTAAGCTGTCTTTTAAAAAAGGTACGCCAATAAAACAACTGGCGCCATAGATCCTGTGTAGCAATGTTTGCAGTGATGCAAAATTATTGTCTTTATAATATTGTTCAATTAAAACGAACTCTTCTTTTAATTGCTTAATAAACGTATCAAGTAATTCTTTTGCTGCCTTTTCATTGCCTGCCATTGAAGCTAAACAAGACGGCCAATCAATAACGTTATTTCCTAGAGTGACATTTGGTTTATTGATATGACTGGTTGCGCGTTTGCTTGTACTGGTAATAGTTAGAATAATTTCAATGAGCTTTTTTTCATCAAAGGGCTTTTCAAGCGACTCAATGATTCCAGCATTAATGAGTTCTTCTTTTTTTGTATTTGATAAATTCGCGCTAATGGCAATGATAGGGGTTGATTGATTAAGTCCATTTTCTGTCTGTGTTATGCGTGTTGCAGCTTCAATACCACCCATCAGCGGCATTTGTAAATCAACAATGATTAAGTCAAATGAAATGAGATTGGCTTTTTCAATTGCCTTAGTACCATCATTAACAAGCGTTAGTCGAATGTTATGCTTGCCCAACAGCGACGAGAATAAAAATTGATTAATCGGATTATCTTCAGCAATTAAAATGGATAAATTCTTTTTGGCTAATTGGATGGCTGGTGCTTTTGATCCATGCTGGACATCATTGGTTAGAATGCTGGTAAGCTCATCAAATAATTTTTTATGGGCAATTGGTTTGGCTAATAAAGATAAATTATTTTGAATAAAATGATTACCACTGGTATCAATGGAGTGAAAAAGCACTTTGGCATTTTTTTTCGAGTGTAGCCTAATTAACTCTTCAATTTGTTGTACGCCAGGAGAGTCTAAGGAGACAAGGAACACGTCATAGAAATTAATCATAGCAATATTTTTTCTAAATTGTTCAATATTTTTGCATTGAATTACCTCTATCCCGCCAAATAAAAGCATTTCTGATAAGCTTTCTTGGTGAAAAGGATCATGCTCGTAACTGATGATGCTTATTTTATTAAAACGACTTAAACTGGGTTCGGTTTCAGTATTTTGCATGCATTGTGTTTTTATATTGAAAGTAAAATTAGCGCCTTCGCCTGCTTTACTTTGAACCTTTATTTTACCGTGCATTTTTTCAATAAGTTTTTGAGAAATAACGAGACCAAGCCCCGTACCACCATAGCGTCTGCTGGTAGAAGGATCAGCCTGATTAAAAGCGGTAAAAATCTTTTTCTGATCAGAGGATTTCAAACCAATACCCGTATCAATGATGCTAAATTGTAGTTGGGGTTGCATTTGCTTATTCTGGATAAGTTTTGCTCGAACAGTAATGGAGCCATTTTCGGTGAATTTAATGGCATTACTGATTAAATTGGTTAAAATTTGTTTGAGCCTCAGTGGATCGCCAAGCACTTTAAGTGGGACGTTTTTATCTATAATGACATAAACATTTAAAGACTTTTTGTAAGCGCCGGGCGCTAATAAGCTAATGATTTCATCAATGCAGGATCGTACATCCAGTGGAATGTTTTCAAGCGTTAGTTGGCCTGATTCAATTTTAGAAAAGTCTAAAATATCATTAACAATGGTTATAAGATTTTGAGCTGAGAGTTTGATTGTATCAACGTAGTCTTGTTGAGATGGACTTAGTTGCGTTTCAAGTAAAACGTTGGTAAAGCCAATGATCCCATTCATTGGTGTTCGAATTTCATGGCTAATGTTGGCAATGAATTCAGATTTTCGGCGATTACTTTCAGTGAATTGTTTAAATTTCAAACATAACTCTATGTTTTTTTCTTCTAGCGTTTCAAGGTGTTGTTGAATGTCGGTTGTGGCTATTTCAATATTATGATTTAGATCCTTTTCACTATTGAGATAAGCCTGTTGTAAGTGCTTGCTACCCGCTTCAATAATGCCAAGTTCTCCCTTACTTTTATGTTTAATCTGTGTTTCAAATTCATTATTAAGAATTTGTTTCATACTGCGCCGAAGTCGATTAATAGGTAGGTAAATGGCTTTACTCAATAAGTGATTTGCAGTTAATCCAAGCAGTAAGCCAATAAACGTAATGAAAAGGGTAATAACAAGTAATCGATAAATTTTTATGGTGGCAATTTTAGTGTCTAATTGAATCGATACCCAACCTAAGTTTTTTTTAATATACAAAGGATCAGCTGCTTGGCTTGAGTAATAGAGATTAAATTTTGGTTGTGTAATGGGGGAAACAAATCGCAGCGTATAATTACCCGCGTCATGTTGGATAATTTTATTTTTTAAAAGACTTTCTTTTAAATTTTTAGAGTTAGGCGAATGATTGCTGCCTTGGTAGGCTATCAACATCATATGCTGGTCATAAAATGCTATGGATTTGATTTCAGGCGATATCATTGAAGCATTAGCTAAGCTCTGTAAGGCGCGTAAATTATTTTTAGTAAAAGCAAATTCACTGGCAGGCAATAATTGATTGATGGTTGCGTAGCCTAAATTTTCTTGTTGATTATTTATTTCTTTTGAAAATTGATAGTTAAAAACAATGGCAAATAAAAGTGCGATCAAAAATAAAGGGATTAGCGTTGTTGCGCGTAACTGATATTTTGTGCCCATGCAAATATTACCTGATTAAAATCAACTCATTTTGCTTGAGTTATCGTGCTGTGCCGCTTATTATACCTGCAATTAATTAAAAAGCATTAGGAATAGACCTTTATGACGATTAGAACACGATTTGCACCAAGTCCAACTGGTTCTTTACATGTAGGCAGTATCAGAACGGCATTTTTTGCTTGGTTATACGCAAAAAGAAATAAAGGACAGTTTGTTTTACGTATAGAAGATACGGATCAAGAACGCTCAACTCAAGCGTCTGTTGACGCTATTTTAGAAGGCATGGCATGGTTAGGCTTAGATTATGATGAAGGCCCATTCTATCAAACAATGCGATTAGAGCGTTACCAAGAGATAATTAAAAGTTTACTTGAAAAAAATCTAGCTTATCGATGTTATTGCTCAAAAGAGCGTTTAGATACATTGCGAGAAGCGCAAAAAGAAGCAAAAGAAAAACCTAAATACGATGGTTGTTGCCGAGATAAAAATCATCCTCATCAAGATGACCCTTATGTTATTCGTTTTAAAAATCCACTAACTGGGCTGGTGTCTTTTGATGATAATGTTTATGGAAGCATAACGGTTGCTAATGCAGAACTTGATGATCTCATCATTCAAAAAAGTGATGGTATGGCTACGTATAACTTAGCCGTGGTGGTTGATGATATGGATATGGATATAACGGATGTGATCCGCGGTGATGATCACATTAACAATACACCCAGGCAAATTAATCTCTATAGAGCATTAGGTGCAAAAGTACCTAATTTTTCTCATTTACCAATGATTTTAGGTGACGATGGTAAGCGGCTTTCAAAACGTCATGGTGCAGTTAATGTGATGCAGTTTAAGGAAGATGGTTATTTACCTGAGACGATGCTTAATTATTTGGTACGATTGGGCTGGTCACATGGCGATCAAGAAATTTTTTCTTGTCAAGAAATGATTGATTTTTTTGATCTTAAACATGTCAGTAAAGGTGGTTCTTCGTTTTCATTTGATAAATTAAACTGGTTAAATCAGCACTATTTAAAAGAAATGCCTAAGTTAGCATTGGTTGCGCTACTAGAGCCTCTTTATAAAGGAAAAGACATTGATTTAACGAAGGGCCCTAAATTAGAAGAAATACTGCCGGCTTTTACAGAGCGCTGTAAAACATTAGTAGAAGTGGTGGAAAAGAGTCAATTTATCTACCAAGACATCATTCGTTATGATGAAAAAGCGGTACAAAAACAATTAAAACCAAAAGTGCGAGACGCAATGACAAAAATGCTTCGAGTTTTTGAGGCCATAACGGATTGGACAGCGCCAAACATACACCTTGCAATCGAGATGTTATGTGAGTTTCTAGAACTTAAAATGGGAAAAGTTGCGCAGCCACTTCGCGTTGCGGTGACAGGCAGTGCAATGTCGCCATCCATTGATATTACGCTTGAGTGGATAGGGAGAGAGCGTGCCATTGCTCGTTTAACAAATGCAATCAAATTAATTCCTGCTGATCCTGTTGCTCCTACGCCTATTCACTCCGTTGATTCTGATCCTTTTGAACCAATTGATTAATCTCTCGTTTTTACTATTTTATAGTAACAAAGCGGCATAGTGGTTAAGGTAGAAATTTGAAAGCATTAATGAGTTTTAGCAAAGCTCATTAATGCTGATAACTCACCTTTGGGTTTGTTTCAAAGTAGGGTATAGCTCAATGCCATTGAATTAAGGAAGTCATGAGCGAAAACGATTGCATTACACACCCAGACTATGGCGCAGCCATAAGGTGCGAAGCGCCGGCCGACACTCACACTAATGCCATAATTCAATGGTATTTGGGTATAGCTGTGTGTGGTTATCCGCTATTTTAGTAACGATTATGGTAGCAACGTGACTGTGCAGGTTTTTTTAGACATTTGACGACTAAGCTATACATACTAAAACTAATTAAACTTATATTTTTAAGGAATTTGGCTATAAAGGCTGCGTTACTAGTTGACAGTGGGGGGTTATGTCTTTAAAATTCGTCTTCATTGGGGCTATAGTTCAGCTGGGAGAACGCTTGCATGGCATGCAAGAGGTCGGCGGTTCGATCCCGCCTAGCTCCACATCCTAACCACATTGAAGTGTGTCTTTTTTAAGTACCGAGGTCCCCATCGTCTAGAGGCCTAGGACACCGCCCTTTCACGGCGGTAACAGGGGTTCGAACCCCCTTGGGGACGCCATTTTTCTTTGATATTTTCCCTCCATCAAAATGACTCTTAAAACTTCAGACATGGTCACATACTGATGTATGTTCTCAGACATTTATTTCAAGAGTTATTTCGATAGATGACAAATCTCTTTGAAAAAATTTTTTATTCAATATTTTCCTTATATCGTTTTTGCTCATTTCTCTCAGAACAGTTACTTATAAATTTGCATGAGTGTCTCCATTACGCTGCATAGCTTCGCTATGGTTATAATGAAGTGTAAGCTCCCGCTCTTTGAAAAAATAAGCGTCTAGATATAAGAGAAACTTCTTTGATAAAATAATGTCTTTATACTGTTGTTTCTTATTATCATTAAAATAATATTTAAATTATCAGATATTATTTTTAAAATAAATATTTTATTAATGTATGATTTAAGGTCTGAATTAACTGTTTATATTAACGTTAAAAAAAATAATTTTCTAGATAAGTTGACTCAGTGCTCATGCTGATTATTGAATAAGATGTGTTTTAAAGTGGATGATGACGAATGGTGAATAAGTTAAAAAATATTAATTTGTGGTCGTTATCATGCGGGTTGTTCATTTTTCTATATTTTATACAATTATTGAATACCGCATGGATTAGTGATTATGCTGCAATCACGTTAAGAACGGTACTAAATTTTATTAATGGATATGGGGCAACGTTTAATGTCGGTGAACGTGTTCAAGCATTTACGCATCCGCTTTGGTTTGTTTTATTGTCTTTATTTAGCATATTCATTGGAAATGTTTTTTATTCTGCTTTTTTTTATCCATTGTTTTTTTCTCTTCTTGTTATCTATTTATTTTTTTTTCGAATAGCCACCAGCAAACTCAATGCGATGCTTGCCTGCATGGCATTGTTTTTTTCTAAAGGCTACTTGGATTTTTCAACATAGGGTTTAGAAAACCCACTTTCCCATCTCTTATTAATGTTATTAGTTATTAACTATGATAAACACATCAAATTAAAGAACCCAAATCAACTTACTTATGCCTTTGTCATTATTTCTTGTTTTTATTTAACGCGACCAGACCATATTCTTTTAGTATTACCATTGTTTTTTTTGATTGTATTTGAAAATAAAGCACAGGGAAGAGTGCTGATAAAAAAAATTATTTTAGGTTTTAGCCCTGTCTGTCCCACGTCAATTAACTTTACCGGTTGACGACAATTAAGACAGCCGATCTGTG